>JAPWVB010000107.1 GCA_028275205.1 Candidatus Acetothermia bacterium | reverse complement strand
AGATTGCAGGCGCGCTTGTCGAATTGCAACTCTTCCAAGCGTTTAGAGAGCTCCTCTGGTTCGACGGGCACCGGCTCCGCCGCCCCAAGCGACACGGTGAAGAGCTCAAAATGACTGATGAGAATCTGAGAAGCTTGCTGCACGGCTTCATCGGGGCGGACACCCCCGTTGGTCTCGACCTCCAAGAGCAGCCGATCATAGTCGGTGCGCTCCCCTACGCGCGTTGGCTCCACTTTGAAATTGACGCGCTTGACCGGGGAGAAGTCCGAGTCCACCGCGATGATCCCCAGGGGCATATCCCCTCGCTTGTTGCGCTCCGCCGGACGATACCCCACCCCAGGCTCCACCTCCATGTCCACGGCTAACCGCCCATGAGCAGCAACCGTCGCGATCACATGATTGGGATTCATCACTTCTAATCCCTTAGGAAGCTCTAAATCCCCAGCGCGCACCACCCCGGCACCCTCATGCTGAATATAGACGTGTTTAGGCACCCCATCTGTTAAGCGAAACGCGATCTCCTTGAGATTGAGGATGATCTCCAAGACGCTCTCTTTGACGCCCTCGATCGTGTCGTATTCGTGATATTTGCCCTCAAAGCGCACTCGTGTGACTGCTGCCCCGGGAATAGAAGAGAGCAGAACTCGCCGCAACGCGTTCCCTATCGTCATGCCGTAGCCGCGCTCTAGCGGCTCCACCACAAAGAGACCCCGATAGGGGGTTAAGCTCTCAACCTTGATCTTCGGCTTCACTAGCTCTGCCCGCATAGTCCCCTTTCTCAGCGCTTACCGTGAGTAGAACTCGACAATGAGCTGCATCTGCAGTTTGTGCTCCAGCTGATCTACCTTGGGGCGATCAGTGATTTGAATGCGCCCGTCGGTTCGAGCGATCCACGCCGGAACAGTTCCGCGTCCTTTCGCCTCTACGAGGGCCTTGATCCCAGGCTTCTGGGCGGAATTGGGCTTGAGAGCAATAATATCCCCCGGGCGAACCAAGAACGACGGGATATTGACGCTGCGATCGTTGACGAGGAAGTGTCCATGAGTGACCAATTGTCTGGCTTGATCCCGTGAGGTCGCTAAGCCCGCTCGATAGATCACATTATCCAAGCGTCTCTCTAGCAATTCGAGCAAGAAGTCCCCGGTGACGCCCTTGACGCGCTTAGCCCGCTCGACGTAGCGCCGGAATTGCTCCTCACGCAGCCCGTAGATTCTTTTGGCCTTCTGCTTCTCGCGCAAGCGAATCCCATATTGGCTGAGCTTGCCAAACTTGCGCTGATGCATTCCCGGCGCGTAGGGCCGCCGCTCCACTGGGCACTTCTCCGTGTAACACTTCTCACCCTTGAGGAAAAGCTTCTCTCCTTCACGTCGGCATAAGCGACACTTCGGTCCTGTGTAGCGTCCCATAGAGCTCACCGCTTCCGTTCTGAGCTATGTGATACTGGGGTCACGTTCTTGACGTCTTCTACGCGGATGCCCGAGCCCTTGAGCGTGTTCACGACAGAATTGCGCCCCTGGCCTGTGCCATTGATCGTCACGATCACGCTTCTCACGCCGAGCTCGCGCATCTTCGCCAAGAGGGACTCGCAAGCAAGCTGAGCAGCATATGGAGTGCCCTTCTTGCTTCCCTTGAAGCCACGCGTGCCCGGGCTAGCCCACGCCAAGACGTGCCCATCTAAATCGGTCAATGTCAAAATCGTATTATTGAACGTCGAGTGCACATGGAGTCGTGCGCGATCTACTTTGCGGGCCACGCTCTCACCTCACTTGCGCTTGCCGGCCTTGGCCGGGCGCGGACCCTTCCAGGTTCGGGCGTTGCTGCGCGTCTTCTGGCCACGCACCGGCAATCCCACCGTATGCCGCACGCCTCGATAACATTTGATCATCTTCAACCGCGCGATATCGTTCTGGACCTTGCGGCGCAGATCGCCCTCGACTTGATATTTCGTTTCGATCTCCTTGCGCAAGGCCGTGATCTCCTGCTCCGTGAGATCCCGGACTTTCTTGCCCAGATCAATCCGAGTCTCGTTTAAGATCCGCTGCGCCAACGGACGCCCAATCCCGTAAATATACGTGAGCGCAATATCAATGCGCTTATTGCTTGGTAGATCCACTCCGGCGATTCTCGCCATCCGAATGTCCCTCCTTTAGCATCCCTGCCGCTGCTTGTGCTTAGGGTTCTTACAGATCACCATCACGCGCCCGCGGCGCCGAATAATCTTGCACGAATCGCAAATCTTCCTCACAGAGCTCCGCACTTTCATAAAGATCCTCCTACTCTCGATAGATAATCCTTCCGTGGCTGAGGTCGTAGGGCGAAAATTCCACGTGCACTTTGTCCCCAGGGAGGATCTTTATATAATTCTTTCGGATCCTCCCGGAGATATGGCAGAATGCTTCCGTGCCGTCTTCAAACCGCACACGGAACATCGAACCGGGGTATGCCTCGATCACCTCACCACGACGCTTGATAAACTCTCCTTTGCCAATAAGTCCCTCACCTCGATGACACCCGCTCAAAGACCCCTATGCCAAGGAGCTCCGGCTCTGCTCCCCAGCGAATTCGGACCATCGCTTCAAAGTGAGCTGCGGCCGTCGCTCCTGGGGCCACCGCGGTCCAACGATCCTCTTGGACTTCTATCTCAATAAGATCCTTCCCACTGTTGGCTACCATGGGCTCGATGCAGATGACTAAACCATCACGGAGCAGAGGCCCCTGTCCTGGCGTCCCATAATTGGGCACCTGAGGCTCCTCATGCATCTGGCGGCCAATCCCATGGCCCACGAAATTCGTCACGATCGACAACCCTCGACTATTCACATAGTGCTGAATAGCATGGGCGATATCGCCCACGCGGGCGCCTCCCCGCGCAGCACGGATCCCCTCAGAGAGGGCCTCCTGAGCCGTCTGTACTACTAAGAAGTCCTCAGGGTTGCGCGGGGCGTCCTCTATTATAACAGTTGTTGCCAGGTCTGCACAAAACCCCCGCCGCACCATGCCGATGTCAATGGAGAGCACATCCCCTGGCTGAAGAACTCGATCTTCCCGAGGGATGCCGTGGACGACTTCGGCGTTGAGCGACGTGCAGATGTTCGCAGGATAGACGGCTCTTCCCACACGATAGCCCTTGAACGCCGGGCGACCCCCGACTCCTGTGATCAGCCGTTCTGCGAGAGCATCTAAATACAGAGTAGGAACCCCCGCGCGCGCCTCCTCGACCAGGCGCTGCAAGATCTCTTGCAAAATTTGCGCGTTCTCGCGCAAGATCTCGATCTCTGCGGGACTCTTGAGCTTTATAGCCATATGGATCACTCGAGCGCCTGTTGGGCCGCGCGATAGACCGACTCAATATCGCCGTTGGCATCAATCTCCCGAAGCACACTGCGCTTTCTATAGAATTCGAGCATGGGGCCGATCTCGCGAGCATATTGGACATCAATGCGCCTTTGGATCACCTCAGGGGTATCGTCGGAGCGTTGTACTAGGGCGACCCCGCAGATATCGCACAGGGTATCGTTGTGGGGCGGGCTTGAGAGAAGATTATACACGCGCCCGCAG
>JAPWVB010000106.1 GCA_028275205.1 Candidatus Acetothermia bacterium | reverse complement strand
ATCTTGCGCCCAATCCCCAGCTGCCCCCTGCCCAGGGCAAGGCCCGCTGGTTCGCCGCCCTCACCGGGTTCTTCGAGCTTCTTGCCCGCGAACGCCCGCTGATTCTCTTCTTCGACGATCTGCAGTGGGCCGACGACGCGACGCTGGAATATCTGGGCCATCTTGTAGGGGTGAAGAATGCTTCGCCCTTGCTGGTGATCGGGGCCTATCGCAGCGAAGACGCACTCGAAGGGAGTCGCCTGCGAGCGTGGCTCGATACACTCGGGCCGGGACGATCTTATCACGCCCTCACGCTCCCGCGACTCTCGCAAGAAGAGACAAGCTCTCTAGTAGAGGGGCTCTTGGCCGGAGCCGGGCGCGAGCTGCCCCAGCAGCTGTATCACGAGACCCAGGGGAACCCGCTCTTTCTCACGGAGTTAGCCCGCGCACTGGTGCAGAGCGGCGTGCTGCTCCAAGACCAAGAAGACCACTGGCAATTAGCTACAGAAGGGCTGAGCGCCCTGCACTGGCCGGAGAACCTGCGCGAGCTGATCGGCGCGGCATTGCGGCGGGCCCCGACGCGCGCACAGAGACTCTTGGAGCCCCTGGCCGTGATCAGACGGGCCTGCGAGCTGCCGGTCTTGCGCGAGCTGCTGCCCCAGTCTCCAGAGCGACTGCTCAATCAGTTGGAAGAACTACGCAAAGTTGGGCTGATCGTCGAGCAGGAGGGGCGCTATCAGTTCCATCACGAGCTGGCCCGACAGATAGTCTACGAAAGCTTGAGCACCGATAGAAAGAAGCTCTGGCACAAGAAAATCGGGCAGGCGCTCGAAGGGCTCTATCCTGAACGACTCGATGAGCTGTCAGGAGATTTAGCGCAACACTTCGAACAAGCGCACCTCTGGAAGAAAGCTATAAGCTACGCCGAGCGAGCCGGCACCCATGCCCAGACCATCTACGCTCATCCTGAAGCCATAAACTCCTTCACGAAAGCCGTCGTGCTCTCCCAGAAGATCGGGGATCGCCACAGCCAAAGCCAGAACTTGAACAACATCGGTAAAACTTATATCAGCGTGGGAAAGTATCCAGAAGCCCTAAGCTGTTATCAGCAAGCCTTACAGATCTGTCGCCAGAGCGGTGACCGCCAGGGCGAAGGGCGCACTCTGAATAACATTGGGGTCGTCTACCAAGAGCAAGGGCGGTACGAGGAAGCCTTGCGCTGCTATCAGCAGACGCTTGCGATCTGCCGCGAGCTTGGGATTCGCCGAGGGGAAGGGATCAGCCTCAACAATATCGGCAACATCTACTACTTTTTGGGAGAATATGAAAAAGCCCTCGCGCACCAGCAGCAGGCTGTAGAGATCCGCCGCGAGCTTGGGGACAGACAGGGCGAGAGGCTCAGTCTCGACAATGTCGGAGCCGTCTATCAAAGCTTGGGAAGATATGACCAAGCCCTCAGTGCTCACCAAAGCGCTCTAGCAATTTCCCTCGAGCTTGGAGACCGCAGGGGTGAGGGAGATTCTTTGGAGAACATCGGTGTTCTTTTGGTCAGTGTCGGGAAGCCTCAAGAAGCCCTAGACTTTTCAGAGCGATCTCTCAAGATTCGTCGCGAGATCGAAGACCGTCGGGGCCAAGGGTACTGCCTCTATATGTTGGGCCATTGCTCCCGCGACCAAGGCAACCCCAGTGAAGCGTTGGCGCGCTACCAAGCAGCGCGGGCGCTCTTTGAGGAGTTGGGGCTCAAAGCGGAATATCTGCTTGCGCTCTCCGCCGAAGGCATGGCCCATCTGCAGCTCAAGAGTCTGCCAGAAGCCCTAGCTTGTTCTTCTGAAGCTCTCGGGCTCTTGGAAGGCGGTCAGATGTGCGCCACCCCGCAAGAAGTGTATTTTCATCACTGTGAAATCTTGTCTGCGCACGCCGATCGAAGAGCGGAAGCCCGCGTCTATCTCCAGAAAGCTTATGACGAAGTCATGAGGCGCGCGGAGAAGATCACCGAGCGAGAGAGCCGCGAGAGTTTCCTCAAGAACGTCCCGATCAACCGTCAAATTCTCCAAGCCTGGGAGGCGGCGCAGCGCGAGCCCAAATCAGCCAAAGAAAGAGACGAGGGGCCGGGCTAATCGCCCAGCCCCTCGCGTCCCTTTGTTTTTACCCTCTACTTAGGAACCTTGATCCGCGTCGCGAACCACGGATAGGGCCCTTCTCCATTGTGAGTGAACGTCCCAGCAATGATTTCCTCACGCCGACCGTCAGGACCCAACGGCGGGCCATAGGCCGCCGCACCGACATAGACTTGCTTGAAGGCCCCAGGTCGGGTTCGCGTAAACTCGATCCTTGTTGGACCAGCCCCAGGTCCCTCAACCTTGCCGCTGACTGCATCTCTTGGCTCATTCTTCATCTCAAGGAATCCGCCAAAACCTCCGTCGCTTCCTTGAATCTGAATCTTGAGTGTGCCCTTAAAGAGATTGGCATTGATCTCCCAGTCACCGAGCACGCTCATATTGGACTGAACCGCAAAAGCTTCTGCCGTTCCGATTGCTACCTCATTGGTCACCCCTTGCGCTGCCAACACCAATGGGGCCAGCACCGCGAGCAGCATCAAGACCCTGAACGGCCATTGCAATGTTCTCATTTCGAGAACCTCCTAACTGTTTGGGCATTTCTCAAGCGCCCCTCTTTGGCGCTGTGTAGCTGCGTCTTTACAACTCTGGTGCTTGTCGGTCTCACCCCTCGGCTTACTTGCCGCCACCAAAGCCCGTGGGGAAGGTGCTCGTCTTCCCACAGAGCTGCCCGCCCACGTTCTCCGAGATCGTGTTCCCCTGCCCCGTCACGTTCCCAGAGGGGATTTCCCCGTCTACAAACACGCCGCACTGGCCGTTCTTCTGCACCGTGCTGCCGGAGACTTCGGCCTGGACGGCTTCGTCCGCCACATCCGTCGCGCCGATCTGAATGCCGGTTGCCTTGTTGCTGGAGACAGTCGTCTGCCGGAGGGCAATGCTGGCATTAAAAGTCGCATAGACCCCATACAGATCGTTCTCGCTGATGGTGCCCTTCTCAACAGTGACACTGGCGGAATCCGTTACCACGATGCCAGCGTCTTGACTCCCGGTGATGACATCCTCCATCAGCGTGGCCTTGCCGTTTTCAGCGACGAACAGCCCGATCCCGTTCTTGTCGTCTATATCTTTCTTTGTGCCGGTGATGCGATTTCGGGCGAGCGTGGCCACGGCTGGGGCCCCTATGCTCGCTACCCATATCCCAAACATCCGGTTATCCGCGATAGTGTTGTCTTCGATGGTGGCCGTCGTCTTCGGACTTATCACGGCAATCCCGCCCACGTTCCCTGCCCCATCGTCCACTCCCCTGCCAGACTTGCCATTCCCAGAGATCGTGTTCTTTTGGATGGTCAAGGTGGAGCCACGCTGCCCCGCGATGCCAAAGTGCCAGCTCCCAGAGATCGTGTTCTCCCTGATGACCGCTTTACCGGGGTTTAGGTTGATCCCTTGGCCATGAGCGCCACCTCGATCCGACCGATCCGGCTGCGTGTCCTGAATGACATTGCCTATGATCTGAGCTTCGGATTT
>JAPWVB010000105.1 GCA_028275205.1 Candidatus Acetothermia bacterium | reverse complement strand
AAACGCCTGCAAGAACGGCCTCAGCTTGAGATGGCGCTTCAGCCCACTCTCAAGAGCTTTCTTCACTGTGCCGTACGGATCAGAGCGCAGCTCCTCCGTCTCGTAATGCGATGGGTAGACCATCGGCGAGAGCACGTCGAAGAACTTATCGAAAGTCTCCAAGTGCTGCCCGATGGGGTCTATCTTTTTGAGGTTCCAAGGCCACAGCGTCCGCCCGAAGACGTCCGCCGAGAGCCGAATCTTTCCGCCGAGTCGCTTATAGAGGCGTCGTAAAAACTGTTCGATAGCATCGTAGCGTTCAGCATAGATGGGCTTATACACCCCGCCATCGGGCCAGCGAATATAATCAAACTGAATCTCGTCAAACCCCAACGATGCGGCTTCTTCGGCGATCGCGAGATTGTACTCCCAGACGCGCTCGTCAGCCGGGGAGACCCAGCGCTGCGGCTCTCTTTCTGTAGGCAGCGCGCTCAGATACTGCGCGAGCTTGGGATCGTAGAAGACGACTTGTCTGGCGATCAGATAGAAGCCGAGCTGCTTCAGCTTGGGCAGAAGCTCATCGAGCTTCAAAATATTGACACGAGCGCCGATCTGCTGAGCTAGAGGGACTTTTGTCTCATACGCGACCGTGCCGTGATTGTCCTTGATGTCTATGACGAGAGCCGTGAACCCGACACGACGGGAATTTTCTACGATCTCTTGGAGCTTTTTCGGATTGGCCGCGACGGCCGCGGGCAAATAGACCCCACGGATTTTGAACCCCGCAGACGAGTCAAGAGGGGGAGTCGGCGCTGCTTTCTTCCCGATGGGAACGAGCGCTGCTTTTGAGACCGGCTGCGCAGGGCGCTCCGGCTGAGCTAGGACCAACCCCAGCACAACCAAACCCACAAGAATAAGCCCAAGGGCTACGATGTTCCGGCGCTTGCTGTTTCGAATGCGATGTAAATTTCTTTTCACAGTCTCCAGACCTCGGTGTCAGGGCGGGTCTCCGGTGGGATATAATCTACCCCGACGACGAGAAGGAGCCAAGGCCGCATGTCCACTCTCCTTGAGAAAGCGCGTCAGCTGCTGGCCGAAGGTGATCTGTGCGACCATTGTCTGGGGCGGGCGTTTTCGCAGCTGGGGAAGGGGCTGCGCAACGTGCAGCGCGGGCGCGCCCTGCGCACCGTGCTCAACATGGAAGGGCAGCTCTTCCCCGAACGCGAGTCGGCATGTCGTGTCTGCGGGGGAATCTTCGCGGAAGTCCCCCAGTGGGCCCAGCGCGCGGTCGCGGCCGTCGAGGGTCTGGAGTTCCGCACGTATCTCATGGGCACGCGCGTCCCCCCAGCGATAGAGAGCGCTGAGCTCGCCCTCAAGGAGAAGCACGAACTGCGCGGCGAGCCGTTCAAGCAAGAATTCAACCGTGAAGTGGGACGGCTCTTCGGAACGATCTTAGCCGAGCGCGGGCGCGCTGTCTCTGTAGATTTCCTCGACCCGGAGATCGTGCTGCTGATGGACCTGGAAAAATCCGAATTACAACTTCGGGTCAATCCGCTTTTTATCTACGGGCGCTACAGAAAATTCGTGCGGACGCTCCCCCAGACGAAGTGGCCCTGCCGGCAGTGTCGTGGGCGTGGCTGTCCAGAGTGCGACTTCACTGGGAAGACCTACCAAGAGAGCGTCGAAGAGCTAATCAGTCCCCCGCTGCTGCGCGAGACGCGCGGGGTGGGCACAGCGTTTCACGGAGCGGGTCGGGAAGATATTGACGCCCTGATGCTCGGCACCGGGCGCCCGTTCGTCATCGAGATTAAAGAACCAAAAGTCCGCACGCTCGACTTAGCTAGACTCCAAAAAGAGATCAACGAGAGCGCCGCGGGCAAGATCGAGGTGAGCGAGCTGCAATTTGTCAAGGGCGCTGTCGTGGAGCGCCTCAAAAGCCTCGAAGCCGAGAAGGTCTACGAGGCGAAGGTGCGCTTTGCCGAGCCGATCACGCCCGAACAATTGCAAGACGCGCTCACGCGCTTGCGCGGCGCGACGATCGAGCAGCGCACGCCCACGCGCGTAGCCCATCGTCGCGCGGACTTGGTGCGCACACGAAGAGTACTGGAGATCTCCGGGGATCTCATCAGTCCAACAGAAGCCACGATCAGGGTACGCTGCGAAGGGGGGCTCTATATTAAAGAGCTCGTCTCTGGGGATGGCGGGCGGACGCGCCCCAGCTTGAGCGAGCTTTTGAGCACTCAAGCAGAAGTCACGGAGCTGAACGTCCTAGAGGTGCGCGGGGATTTTCTGCAAGACCCCTCCCCCGACCTAACCCCAACCCCTTCCCTAAAGGGAAGGGGCTCCCCTCCCCCTTTAGGGGAGGGGTCGGGGGAGAGGTCCAAGAGGGGCTAGGGGGTTAGGTTCACCCCCGGCTGCGGGGCTAGATCGAAGGGATCGCTCTGTCCAAGCTGTGTATGTCTAAAGTAGGCGCACGCGGCGATCATCGCGGCATTATCCGTGCACAGCTCCATCTTGGGGAAGAAGACCTGAAGATTCTTCTGAGAGAGCAAGCGCTCGCGCAGCCGAGAATTCGCGGCAACCCCGCCCACGACAATCACTCTCTTTATATTGCGCTGGCGCGCTGCCCGCAGCGTCTTCTCGACCAAAACGTCCACGACGGCCTCTTGGAACGACGCCGCGACGTCGGCCCTGTTGGCGTCGGCGTGATCACGCAGGTAGTAGACGACGGCCGTCTTCAGCCCAGCGAAGCTGAATTCTAAAGAGTCCGAATCGAGCATGGGGCGCGGGAGCGCCAGGGCTTTCGGATTCCCCTGACGAGCGAGTTTATCGAGCGCCGCCCCGGCAGGATACCCCAAGCCCAAGAGCTTTCCGACTTTATCGAACGCTTCTCCGGCGGCGTCGTCGCGCGTCTCGCCTAAGATTTCGTACTCCCCGTAGGCGCGCACCTCGACCAAGAGCGTGTGCCCTCCAGAGACGATCAACGCTACAAACGGCGGGGGCGCATCGGGGTTTTCTAAGTAGTGGGCGAAGATGTGCCCCTCAAGATGGTTGACCCCGACGAACGGCTTGTTCAGGGCATATGCGACAGCTTTCGCATACGAGAGCCCAACTAAGAGCGGGCCGACCAGTCCCGGCCCATAGGTCGCGCCCACCAGCGAGATATCCGAAAAATCAAGCCCCGCTTGATCAAGGGCTTCTTTGACAGCAAACGGAAGCTTTTTGATGTGATTGCGCGAGGCGACCTCGGGGACGACGCCCCCGTATTTCTCGTGGAGATGCGCTTGCGAGTAGACGATATTCGAGAGAATCTCTCGGCCGTCGCGCAGCACGGCCACGCTCGTCTCGTCGCACGACGTCTCAATGCCCAGAGTATAGTGCGCCATAGCGCTTCACGTCGTGATTGCGCTCTTCTTGAGGGCTGCGATGTACGGGAGGTTTCTGTAGCGTTCGGCATAATCGAGCCCATAGCCGACCACAAACGCATCTTCCGTCAGCGTGAAGCCCACGTAATCTATCGTCACAGTTCGAGTGCGGCGCGGGGTCTTGTCTAACAGCGCACAGATCTTTAAGCTCGCTGGATTGCGCGCCCGCAAGAGCTCCACAAGATGGGCGAGCGTCTGCCCCGTGTCTACAATATCCTCGACGAGCAAGACGTGCCGCCC
>JAPWVB010000020.1 GCA_028275205.1 Candidatus Acetothermia bacterium | reverse complement strand
GAGTGCCCCTGCTCGTCGCGTTTGTCTCGGCGCTGCTGTCGCTCTCCGTAGGCGTGATGCTCGGCTGGATCTCCGGGTACTTTGGGGGATTCTTAGATCGAGTGCTCTCGCTGTGCATGGATGCGATCTATTCTTTCCCGTCACTGATCTTAGCGATCGCTATTGTGGCAATGCTTGGCCCCGGTATTCTCAATATGATCCTAGCGATCTTTCTGGTCTATATCCCAACGTACTATCGTGTAGTGCGCGGGCAGGTGCTCCAGATGCGTGAGGAGGAGTTCGTGGCCGCGGCACACTCGCTAGGGGCTTCACACTTGCGCATCCTCATCCGCCATATCGCTCCCAACACGATCACTTCTGTCCTAGCGATTATCCCGTTCAATATCGCTGATGCGATCTTGACCGAAGCAGGGCTGTCATACCTGGGGTTGGGCTTGCCACCTACGCTCGATCCCAACGACTTAGCGGCTGCCGATTGGGGCATTGATATTAACAAGGGCCAGAAGTTCTTACAGGGCGGCCACTGTTGGTATCGCTGGGCTTTGGGCTGATCGGCGAGGGGCTGAATGATCTGTTAAACCCCCGGCGACGGCAACGGATATAGGGGGACTTCCCTTGCGAGCCCGGCTGAGCTATAATAAAGCTTGCCCCAAAAGGAGGTGGTCAGTCGCAAATTACATAGCGGGGCACGAGACACCAATCGCCAAAACCAAGGAGGAGGTAAAAGATGAAAGCGCGCTTTCTCGTGTTAGGTGTTCTTCTTGGCGCCTTAACGTTGCTCACGGTTCCGGCATCCACGCAGCAGAACACGATCATCATTGGGACGACCGACGGCATCACGACTCTCGATGTCGCGGACTCGTATGACTACTGGACGTGGCACGTCTTCCAAAACACTTCAGAGGGTCTGGTGGACTTCGAGCGTGGGACGGCTAAGGTTGTCCCCCATCTGGCTCAGCACATCGCTGTGA
This sequence comes from Candidatus Acetothermia bacterium, assembly GCA_028275205.1. Taxonomy (GTDB): domain Bacteria; phylum Bipolaricaulota; class Bipolaricaulia; order RBG-16-55-9; family DRXL01; genus JANXCC01. The sequence goes on along the minus strand of JAPWVB010000020.1, from coordinate 14,478 downwards.
CTGGGAATGGCACAGAATACTGGTTTACGTTAACAGGTGTCGTTATCCACGATGACAAGAGCGATGGAACCTGTGAGCACACAAACGATGTACGCCTTAGAGCTATAAGCCCTCTTGAGCAAGGCCAGGATACAAACCAGAATGGGTTTATTTGTGCGCACCCTGCTGATAATAAACCCAAGTTCTGGGATGGGGCGGACTTCAACGCCGATGCGGTCGTCTTCTCGCTCAACCGCGCGAAGAAGCTCAACGGCCCCAACGGGGCGTGGGAAGCCCTGATGTACGACGTCGTCAGCGTCGAGAAAGTTGACGACTACACTGTAAAGATCGTGACCAAGGGGCCGGACGCGACGTTCCTGCCGCGCTTGGCCGGCTGCGCCTGCGCGTTCATCATGAGCCCCAAGTCCACCCCAGCAGATAAGATCGCCAGCGGCCAATACGCCGGCACGGGACGCTATAAGCTCGCCCGCTGGGACCCCGATAAGCAGACGGTCTATGAGTCCTTCCCGGAGTATTGGAACAAGGCGCAGTTCCCCAAGACGCCCAGAATTATTACCCAGTTCTTCCCCGAAGGGGCTGCACCCCAGCTCGCTGCCGCCCTGCGCGCAGGGAACATTGACATCGCGTTCCACACGCTCAACCCCGAAGACGTCTTAGCGTTAGAGAAAGATCCCAACGTCAACGTCATTCGCGGGGAGAGCCTCAACATCCGCTACTTAGTGATCAACGTGACTCGGCCGCCGTTTGACGACGTGCGCGTGCGCAAGGCGATCGCCCTTGCTGTCGACCGCGACAAGATCGTCAAGCAAGTTTTCTTGGGGATCAACGAGCCGCTCTACAGCATGGTGCCGCCGGGCTTCAAGGATGCGTATATTAAAGCGATGCCCGACCGCAACGTCGCCGAAGCCAGGAAGCTCCTCGAAGAGTATCTCAAAGAGAAGGGGCTCAACCCGCCGTTGCGCATTAAGTTCACGGCGACGACGCGCTACGGCGACACCGAGCGCGACGTCGCGCTCATCGTCGCTCGCGCCCTCGAAGAGACGGGGATCTTCAGGGTCGAGATCGAGATTCTGGAGCGCGTCACGTTCTTCCAGCGCCTGGGCGCGGGCCAGATGGACTTCTTCGCGCTCGGCTGGTTCCCGGACTTCATCGACCCGGACAACTTCCTTGGGCCGTGGTTGGTGGACGAACCTGAAGGAATGGGCACGTTCTTCAATCACCATCCGGCGTTCGCCGAGTACAAGGCGCTCTTTGACAAGGCGCGCAGCTTGGTGGACCCGGCCAAGTATGCCGAGCGCATGGCGATCTACAAGCAGATTCAGCAGCTTGTAGCCCGCGACGTGCCGCTGGTGCCGCTGTGGCTCAACAAGCTGCAGAACATCATCGCGACCCGCAAGAACATCAGCGGCGCGGAGATCGATGCTTCGGCTATCCTGAGAACTTGGTTGCTGGAGAAGAAGTAAAAGAAATCTCTCGAGCAAGCTGTTGAGGGCACTGGGGGCTTCCCAGTGCCCTTGTGTTTTTAGCCCTTAATATTGCACACAGGCGCGAGCTTGGCGACCTTGCGGCCGATCCCAACTTCGTGCGAGACCCTGACGACCTCGTCCAAGTCTTTGTACGCGCCCGGAGCTTCTTCGGCAATGGTCGCGCGGCTCTGCCCCCGCACGTAGATCCCGCGCTCGCGCAGCTCCGCCACGAGATTATCTGCGCGATACTGCTTGGTCGCCTTGGTGCGGCTCATCACCCGCCCCGCGCCGTGGGCCGTGCTCCCGAACGTCTCGCGCATGGCGACCTCAGTGCCGACCAAGATATAGCCACCCGTGCCCATCGAACCTGGAATGATGATGGGCTGCCCCACACGACGAAACGCTTCGGGCACCTCAGGCCGCCCCGCCGGGAAGGCTCGCGTCGCTCCCTTGCGATGGACATAGACTTCGATCTCTTTGCCGTTGATGCGATGGGTCTCGCGCTTGCCGATATTGTGCGCAACGTCATAAAGCAAGTGCATTCCTAGCTCGCGCCAGCTCGCGCGAAAGAATCGTTCAAAGCACTCCCGCGCCTTATGCATAATAATCTGGCGATTGCACCAAGCAAAATTGATCGCGCAGTTCATCGCGGCGTAGTAGTCTTGGGCGAGCTTGCTGTGCACGGGAGCACACGCAAGTTGTCTATCGGGCAGCGACTGCAAGAGATCGCGAAATTCTTTCTCGATCAGCCTCAGATAATCTGTGCAGATCTGATGCCCATAGCCGCGGCTGCCGCAGTGGATCATCACGACAATCTGATCTTTGAAGAGCCCAAATTCTCTCGCTATATCCTCGTCGAAGATCTCCACGACGCGCTGGACCTCCAAGAAGTGATTGCCAGAACCTAAGGACCCCAACTGATTTTGAGCGCGCTCTTTGGCTTCGTTGGAGACGGCATCGGGATCGGCGCCGGGGCGGACGCCGCTATCTTCACAATGCTCTAAATCTTCTTCGACGGCATAGCCGTGGCGCAGCGCCCATTGCACCCCTTGCACCGCGACTTTGTCTATCTCGCTTTTCGAGAGCTTGCCCACAATGGAGCCCTCGCCGATCCCCGTGGGGATCTCGCTGAAGAGCGTATCTACCAAGAGTTGCTCTTTGCCCTTCAGATCGTCGTACGTGAGATTGGTCTTGCAAACGCGCACCCCGCAGTTAATGTCAAACCCGATAGCTCCTGGGGAGATGACGCCCTTCTCGGCGTCGAGGGCGGCGACGCCTCCCACGGGGAACCCATAGCCCTGATGGGCGTCGGGGAGCACGCAGACGGGGCTGTGCACCCCCGGCAGATGGGCCATGTTGCACGCTTGGATGAGCGTCTCGTCCTCCTTGATCTTCTCTAAAAGCTTCTCGCTGGCGAAGATCCTTGCTGGGACGCGCATCCCGCCCGTCGGCGGGATCTCCCAGATATAGTCTGTGATCTTGCGCAGTTCGATCTCGGCCATAGCAATTTGATTATATCGAGAGAGCCCGTCAGGCTGCAATGTCCCGGCGATAGTGCATCTTGGGGAAGCTGAGCTGGCCGATAGCTGTGTAGGCGCGCTGGCGAGCTTCGGCAATAGAAGCCCCCAGTCCTACCACGTTGAGCACCCGCCCCCCAGCGGTTATGACTTTATTGTCTTTCAGAGCCGTGCCCGCGTGGAAGACGAGCACGTTGGGGTCTGTAAGCTTCTCGAGCCCCTCAATGAAAAATCCCTTCTCGTAGTGCTCCGGGTACCCTCCCGAAGCCAAGACGACACAAACCGCGCTCCTGGGCGCAAGCTTCGTCTCAAAGTCCTTCAGTCTCCGCTCCGCAAGAGCACGATAGAGTTCCACAAGATCGAAGTCGAACCTGGGGACTAAGACTTGGGTCTCCGGATCGCCGAAGCGCACGTTATATTCTAAAACAAACGGTCCGCGCTCCGTCCAGATCAGCCCAAAGTAGAGAATACCCTCGTAGCTGAGATTCTCCTTGGCGAGAGCCGCAAACGTGGGCTCGACGATCTTTTGGATCGTCTCATCGAGCATTCTTTCAGTGAGCCAGGGCACCGGGGAGATCGAGCCCATACCCCCAGTGTTTGGGCCACGATCCCCGTCGAGCAGTTTTTTATAATCTTGGGCCGTGCCCAAGAACTTCCACGAGACCCCATCCGAAGCGACGAAGAGCGAGAATTCCTTCCCGACCAAAAACTCCTCGATGACGACGCGCTGCGACGCCGCGCCGAATTTTTGGGCGATCATAAACTCAGAGAGAATCTGTTCGGCTTCGGCGTGCGTCTGAGCGATGGCCACGCCCTTCCCGGCAGCAAGCCCATCAGCTTTGATAACGATTGGGGGCGGCATCGTGCGCGCGAATCTTTTGGCGTCTTCGAAGCTCTCGAAGCTCGCATGGCGAGCTGTGGGGATGCCGTGTCTGCTCATGAAAGCTTTCGCTTGGACTTTGCTGCCCTCTAGAAACGACGCTTTCTGAGTGGGCGCGACGATTCTCAGATGCTCTCTCTCGAACAGATCGCGGATGCCAGCGACGATGGGGGCTTCGGGGCCGACGACGGTCAGATCGATCTGTTCTCTGCGAGCAAACTGAACGAGATCAGAAAGATTCTCTGTGCCGATGGGGATATTTTCGCCGAGCTGGTTCGTGCCGGCGTTGCCGGGGGCAACGTAGAGCTTAGAGAGCTTTTGAGACCGTGCGAGCCCCCATGCTAAAGCGTGCTCGCGTCCGCCGGAACCGATCAAGAGAATCTTCATATCAGTGCTTTCCGTCGCTATTTCTGCGCCTTCCGTGATTCGATCTCTAAGAGCTCTCGCAGATCATTCATCGTGTAATCTGGCCCCGGATCAAGATTCTCTAGCGGCGTCTTGGCACGATTCACCCACGCCATCATCATTCCTGCGCCCTTGGCCCCAACGATGTCGTAGACCGGCGAGTCCCCAACATAGAGCGCTTCTTCGGGAGACACGCCCGCACGCTCTAGCGCATAGCGAAAAATCTTTTGGTCCGGCTTGGCTACTCCGATCTCTCCAGAGATCACGATCGGGTCGAACTCGCGTTCTAGATCAAAAAGCTTTAATTTATATCTCTGCAGGTCGCTCGGCCCGTTGCTGATTATCCCTAAACGATACTGCCCGCGCAACGCCGCCAGCACCTCCGGCACCTCCGAAAAGAGCTTCAGATGGCTCACCCACGTCTGATAGTACGCCTGGCTCGCTTGAGCTGCGAGCTCTCTATCGTCTATGCCCAGCTTTTTTAAGATGCGATACGACCCCTCGCGCAACAGCTCCGCCCCGGAGTTGGGTGAATTGAGCCAGAGATCGTGCATCTCGGCCTTGACCTCTTCAGAAGCCCTGCGCCATGCTTCGAACTCAAGCCAAGGGTAAGCCCGGGCCGCGACGCGAAAACTCGCTTCGACCGCCGGAGGCCGACAGCCCGACGTGTCTAACAGCGTCTCGTCAAGATCGAAGAAGATCGCTCTCAGTCTCAATGTCGGAAATGCCGCACCCCCGTCAGCACCATCGTGATCTTGTGCTTGCGAGCGGCTTCGAAGACTTCGGGGTCGCGCACCGAGCCGCCCGGCTGAATGATCGCCGCGATCCCGTACTGCGCGGCGAGCTCTACCGTGTCTGGGAACGGGAAGAACCCATCGGAAGCGAGCACCGCGCCGCGAGCTCTCTCCCCAGCTTGCGCAAGAGCGATCCGCGCCGAGCCGACTCGGTTGGTCTGCCCCGCCCCGATCCCCAGCGTCGCTTCATCCTTAGCCACGACAATGGCGTTGGACTTGACGTGCTTGCAGACCGTAAAAGCGAAGATCAGATCGCGCCGCTCTGCCTCCGAGAGCGCGGCATCATCGAGCACCTTCCAACTATTCTCTTGAATGACGATAGCGTCCGCATCTTGGACGAGCAGGTCCCCACCGAGAAAGCGTAGCGTCTCCTTGGGAAAGCGCAGCTCTCTATAGCGCAAGAGCCGACGATCTTTCTTCTGTTGCAAGATGGGCAGCGCATCGGGCGCAAAATCGGGCGCCACGACGATTTCTAAGAAAATTTCGTTGAGCTTCTCGGCGAGCTTTCTGTCTACAGATTGATTAAGCGCGACGATCCCGCCGAACGCCGAGACGGGGTCACATTCGAGGGCGCTCTCGTAGGCTTCCAAAAGAGTCTTGCCGCGCGCGACTCCACACGGATTGTTGTGCTTGATGATCACGCACGCTGGGGGAGCCAACTCGCCCAGAAGCGCCAGCGCCGACTCCGTGTCCAACCAATTGTTATAAGAGAGCTCCTTGCCCCACAGCACTTCAATCTGCGAAGAGAGCCCTGGCGCAAGCGCGTTCCGATAGAGCGCCGCTCTCTGATGGGGATTCTCCCCGTAGCGCAGCTCTTGGGCTTTCGTGTACGCTAAGAAAAGCCTCTCACCCTCAAGAGCCCATCGCTCTTGCAACGTCTGATAGATCGCGATGTCGAGCTCAGCAACTTTAGCAAACGCTTTCAATGCTAAACGCCGTCGCGTCACCTCTGAGACGCCGCCCTGCCGTAGCTCATCCAAAACCGTCTCATAATCTGACGGATCGGTGAGCACGATGACGTGCTGAAAATTCTTCGCGGCCGCGCGCACCAGCGACGGCCCGCCAATGTCTATCTCCTCGATGAGCTGGGCTTCTGTGAGATTGGGCTTCCTCGCAGCCTCCACGAACGGATAGAAGTTGACGCACACTAAGTCTATCTTTGGGATGGCTTGGGCGGCAAGCTCGCTCTGGTGCTTGGGGTCATCTCTGAGGGCGAGAATCCCGCCGAATATTTTGGGGTGAAGGGTCTTGACGCGCCCGCTCAAAATCTCAGGAAACCCCGTCACAGACTCGATGGGCGTGACGGGGATCTTCCGCTCGCTCAAAAACTTGGCCGTGCCCCCAGTCGAGACGATCTCCCAGCCCAATTCCACAAGCCCGCGCGCCAACTCAGCTATATTCGTCTTATCGCTGACAGAGAGCAACGCTTTCGGTCTCATAGGGATCACGGTTTAGCTTACTGCACGTCGGCGCGACTTGTCAAAGTGTGTACAATAGAGGGATGCGCGCGTTTGATGTTGTGGGATTTGGGGCGCTCAATCTCGATGAGCTCTATCGAGTCGAGCGATTGCTCGACGACGACGAGGGAGAAGTTTCGTTTGCCGGGGCTTATCCTGGGGGCTCGGCAGCGAACACTATGTATGCGTTAGCACAGCTTGGGCTGCGTGTGGGCTTTCTCGGCGCCGTGGGCGATGACGACGCGGGAAGAGTTCTCTTAGAGAGCTTTCGCAGCGTTGGTGTGGACACGTCAGGGATCGTCATCAAGCCCAAGGCAAAGACGGGGCGCGCGCTGGGGTTTATCGATGCCCAGGGCCGCCGCACGCTCTACATCGAGCCAGGGGCTAACAGTCTCTTGCGGAAAGCCGACATAGATCTCAGCTACGTTGCCCGGACATGGTGTGTGCATCTGGCGTCATTTGTGGGGCAAGAGCAATGGGCTATTCAGTGTGAGCTGGTGCGCGCTCTCCCTTCGAAGACTCTCGTGAGTTTTGCGCCGGGGGCGCTCTTAGCTCGCCGGGGCTTGCGCGTGCTCTATCCCGTCTTGAAGAGAACGCACGTGCTCTTCCTCAATCGCAGAGAATTTGAGCTGCTCACGCACACGGACGATCTCTCCGTTGGGGCGCGCACGTTGCTCAAAGCTGGCGCACAGATCATCGTGGTGACGTTGGGGGCCGAAGGCAGCTACGTGACCGACGGGAAGAGAGCGCATCGCATAGAGGCGCCGCGCGTGAAGAGAGTCGTAGACACAACTGGCGCGGGGGATGCGTTCGCGGCGGGCTTTCTCTATGGACTCTTCGAGGAGCGCGATATCCGCGAGTGTGCTGAGCTAGGGGCACAGCTAGCGCGTGCAGCAATAAGTCAGATGGGCGGACGGCTCACGATCTCGCGGTTAAGGCAGTACCCGTGAGGATAGGGCTGCCCGTCAATATAAAGAGTTCTCTCTCTGATCTCCCACAGCCCCGCAGAGAGCTTCGCGAGCGTCAGCAGCATCAGCGGCGTCTCGTACTGAAATTGCTCCCGACGGATCTGATGGACAAGCTCCTTCCAGATGGGCTCGCGCCGCGCGCGCTCAAGACCCTCCGCGCGCACCCGCGCTGTCACAGCGACCCAAAGCTCTTTGAGTCTCTCCGAGCTGAGCGGAAACTCATACCAGGAGATGACCGGCCCACGATCCGTCTGCTCCGTCGCGATGTGCAGCATCCCTCCAGCTTTGAGATAGCTAATGCTCATAATCTCAGGGATCTCTTGAGCAAGCTTCTCATGGGGAACAGCCAACAGATAGGGCAAGGGGCGCAGGGCCTGCTCCTCCATCACCTTGGGCCACATCCCGATAGGGCCGATCTGCGGGATGGCCGGGTGGAGATTGAGCACGTCCAAAGCATTGAGAATTTCAGCGCTGAGAATCTGCATATACCCCACCGAGAGATAGAGCCTCACTCCTTGGGGCAGAAGCTGCAAGAGCGCGCGGTCGTGCTCGGCGCGCCAGCGCGCGCGCGATTGCTCGCGCAGCTCCGGCGCAAACTCCCGCGACGGAAAGAAGATCAATCTCCTGAGAGAGTGAAGTGCTTTCACGGCCTCGACGCGCCGCGCCAGCTCTGTATCTGAGGGGCGCTCTGGGACGTTGCAGAGCACGCATGGGACTTCAGCGTTGATCTGCCCAGACGCAAGAGCGCTGTCGAGAGCGCGCAGCAGCGTCACGGCATCGTCATCGTGCAGCGAGGTGAGAATCCCAAACTGAAATCTTTTCATCCTAAGCCCCCGATCTGCTCGCCTCGGAGTCGTCGGCGCATCTGCTCGCTCTGGTGGATGAAGGCTTCATCTATATGGGTTGTGAGGCCAGGCTTCGCCTGGCCAGACTTCGTCTGGACTGTTCGTCGTGCCGCCTGCGGCGGCACGGTGTACGGTCCAGGCGAAGCCTGGAACGCCTCGGCGATCTCCGCCAAGATCAGCGCATCAGAGCTGATACACCCAATCTCAGCAGCCCTGAGCGCATAGCGATTCCCGTTGAACGCCACCGCCAAGCCCCCCGCCTGACGAACCAACGCGAGCGCCTCGACATCAGTGATGCTGTCGCCGACGTAGATCGTCTGCGCGAGAGAGATCCCCGTGCGCTCAGAGATCTCGCGCAGGGCGCGGGCTTTCTCCGGGCCGCCGATGGGCTGCACCTCGCGCAAGACGCGCCCGATCTCCATCCCCCACACGCGCTCCCAAAAGATATGATCCAAAAGCTCTAGAGTCTGGCGATCTTCTCCCGAAAGCTCGTCTACGCTCTGGACCCCAGGGGGAATCTGAATCTGAGATCGCTGTACGATCTGATCGTACAGAGTGAGCAGCTCCTGGCGCTCCTCCTCTGAGAGCGCGTACGCATCGAGAGATATCTTCGTACAGTAAGCGTTTTCGAAGGGAAATTGAAGGGCTTCGCAGACGGCGCGCACATAGGGCTCGTAGCTTGTACTAATGATGAACGCTGGCATCTGCGCGCGGATGCGCTGGAGGGCCTCAAAAGCCCCAGGGACAAGTCTTATACTGCTGCGGGAGAACTCGTGGAGATCGCGATCGCGCAGCCCAAACGCCTTCAGAAAGGGCACGATGAGCGCGAGGGTGGTGCCCGCTCTGTACCCTGAGCGCTTGACGATGTCAGCCAAGATATCATCGTAACGGCTCATGAGGGCGAAGAAGTGCGCCCCCTGCGGGAGGAAGTGCGCCGTCAGCTCGAACGCGTTATCGTTGAGCGTCAGCGGGCCTTCAAGATCGCTGACAAATTGTGTTTTCCTCATACGATGAGTATACCCATCGTGCAGGAAGGGAGCAATTGGCCAACGCCCCTGGGGATTGTTTATAATAAAAAGCCACAAACACAAAAAGAGAGGGGGTGAGAACCGATGAACAAGAGCGATTTGGTGGAGCTGGTGACCAAGCAAGCCAAGCTCCCCTCGAAGACCGCCGCCAAGCGGGCCCTGGACGCCGCCCTCAATGCTATTATGGACGCCGTCGCCCGTGGGGAATCGGTGACTTTAGCGCGGTTTGGGACATTCCAAGCGGTGGTACGCAAGGCGGCCCGACGCTTCAACCCGCGCACGCGCCAACCCATAGACGTCCCGGCCAAGCGCGTGCCCAAATTCAAAGCCGGTCGAAAGTTCAAGCAACTCGTCTCTAAGGGCCGATAGGAAAGTCGCCGGGGGAGGAGGAACGATGCCGCGCGTTTACCATCTCGGCGTGAGCGAGAGGGAGATTGCGGGAGCGCCGCTCGCCCTCCTCCCCGGCGATCCCGCCAGAGTCGAGAAGATCGCCGCCACACGCCCCATCGAGAATGGGCGCTTTGTGGCATCCCATCGGGAGTTTTGTACTTGGTTGGGCTCTATCGGAGATACTCCCGTCGTGATCACGTCGACGGGGATCGGCGGGCCCTCGACAGCGATCGCTGTCGAAGAGTTGGCCCAGCTTGGTGTAAAGATCTTCATTCGCGTGGGGACGAGCGGGGCCATCCAGCCCTCTCTCAATATTGGCGACGTGGTCATCACGACAGGGGCAGTGCGACTCGATGGGGCTTCCTCGCACTATGCGCCCATAGAGTACCCCGCTGTCGCTGATTACGAGATCGTATGGGCGCTCGTCCAGGCTGCGCGAAAACTCAAGATCCCCTCTCACCTGGGGATCACGTGTTCATCAGCGACGTTCTACCCTGGCCAAGAGCGCTCCGACTCGTTCAGCTCGTATATTATCAGAGATCTGCGCGGGACCAAGAGGGAATGGGAGCGCTTGGGCGTGCTCAACTACGAGATGGAGGCCGCGACGCTCTTGACGATGTGCAGCGTGTTGAGGCTGCGCGCCGGATGCGTCTGCGGCGTGGTCGACACTCCGACACACGAAGCCATCACCCCGGAAAACCTTCAGAGAGCCGAACAGAACGCGATCGCTGTCGCCGTGGCCGCGACAGAGATCCTCTTGAGCGCTCAGTCACAGCCATGAGATACTTTATCGTTCTTGCGCTCGCGGGCGCGATTCTGACGGGATGCTCAAGCAAACAGACTGCTCAACCGAAAGGAGGGTTGGCGATGACTCTCACGAGCTCGGCGTTCACGCATGGGGCGATGATCCCCAAAGAGTACACGTGCGATGGGAAGGACATCTCGCCGCCGCTCCGCTGGAGCGAGCCCCCAGAGAAGACCCAGAGCTTCGCGCTCATCATGGACGACCCCGACGCCCCGATGGGCACCTGGGTCCATTGGGTGATCTATAATATTCCCGCGACGGCGCGCGGGCTGTCTGAGGGCATCCCCAAGGATGCTGATCTTCCCGATGGCAGCCGCCAAGGACGCAACAGCTGGCGCAGAGTTGGATATGGCGGGCCGTGCCCGCCCAGCGGCACCCATCGCTACTTCTTTAAGCTCTACGCGCTCGACACCGTGCTCAGCTTAGCCGCCGGAGCCACGAAAGAAGAGCTTCTCAAGGCGATGGAGGGGCACATCCTCGCCCAAGCAGAGCTGATGGGGAGGTACTCAAGACGCTAGAGCCTAGCGCCGCGCGTGCAGCACGATCGCGGTTGCGTCTTGCAAGCCCATCGTTGCTACGGCAGCCAGCTCGGCCAGCCCCTGCTCATCGCTGCGGGTAAAGAGACGCACGCTCCCGGACTCTTCAGGCTTGATCCAGAGGTTGCGCCGCCAGCCCGCAAATTTCTGTTCGTAGAAGGCGAGCACCTCCAGCGCTGTGGCTCCTTCCACTCGGTAGCCGATGATGCTCAGCTCCGAGAAATCTCGCATCAGCCGAAAGAGCGCATCAACCCCCAGCCAGCCCAGCCATACCAGAGACTCCTGTAGTGAACGCTCAGGAGTAGGAGCGAGCCGCAATGTCATATTTGGAGGAGTGGTGCTAATCTCTTTAAACCATCGCTTGAGCAGCTCCAAGAGATCATCTTTCGTGAGCACCAGCTGCCACTGGAGCTCCGCGCCCTCCACGATCGGGACTTCCAGGGGAGCCTCCTCGGCTTGCGCGGTCGCGAGAACGAGATCCGTCGCTTCGTACTTCTTCGAGACTATGACTGAGAGATAGCCGCGCCCCTGGGCAAAGAGGCGCACCCCGCCGGATTCAGATGGCTGCGCCCACAGGATCTGTCGCCAGCCCTTGAGCGCCTGATCGTAGAAGTTTAAGATCTCCTCAGCACGCTCGCCCTCAATTCTATACCCCGCGACAGTGAGCATCGCCAGCTCTTGCACCCACGCCTCGAACTGCTTGGAGAGCTCCTGCGCGGTCAAGTGCACCGTCCAATCAATCCGCGCCCCTTCGTAGAGGGGGATCTCCAACGGGGGTTGCTCCTGCACATGCGGCGAAGCCAATCCCCAGCCCAGCACTGCCACCAAGCTGACCACGGCTGCTCCAAGCATCACTCTCCTCATCGTATGCACACCTCCTCGTCGTAATCTTACTCCTTGACCACGACGTTGACCAGTCGCCCCGGCACCACGATCACCTTGACGATCTTTTTCTCGTTCACGCGCGACTGGATCTGGGCGAGAGCGCGTCGCTCAAGCTCCGCACGGTCCTCACTAATCTCAGCGGGGACGACCATGCGATCCCGCACCTTCCCGTTGATCTGGATGACGATCTCGCGCTCGGCCGCGTGCAACGCTTGCGGGTCATACGTCGGCCAGCGCTGCTCCAAGATCGCATCCTCATGGCCCAAGCGCCGCCACAGCTCCTCACAGATGAACGGCGTAAACGGCGACAAGAGCAAGACTAAATTATCGAAAGCGCACTTGACGAGCGCTTTATTGATCTGCTTGGGTCGCTCTGTGACGTAGTCAGTCAGCTCATTGGTCAGCTCCATGATCGCTGAAACTGCTGTATTGAAGTGAAAGCCCTCAATATCTTCGGTGACGGATTTGATCGTCTGGTGGAGCTTCTGCCAGACCTTCTTCTCGCGCGCGGTGAACTGCATGGAGTTGAGCTCGCCAACATCGGTGAGCTTGCGCGCGTGCGAGAGCACCAAGTTCCAGACTCTATTTAAGAACCGAAAGCTCCCCCGCACGCCCTCATCGGTCCACTCGATATCTTTCTCCGGCGGCCCCATGAAGAGCGTGTAGAGCCTCTCGGTGTCCGCCCCGTATTGATCTATCACATCTTGAGGGGAGATCGTGTTGCGTTTGGACTTGGACATCTTGTATAGATCGACTTTGAGCTCCTGCCCACAGTGGGGGCATTTCGTGCCCTCGCGCACTTCGCTGGGGTGAATCCAGTTGTGCTTGGGGCACCGATACGCGAGATGTTCGATCACCCCCTGGGTGAAGAGCCGGGCAAACGGCTCGTCGAAGTTCACTAAACCCATATCGCGCAGCGCCTTGGTGAAGAAGCGCGAGTAGAGCAAGTGCAGGATCGCGTGCTCCACACCCCCCACGTACTGATCGACGGGAAGCCATCTATTGACAGCTTCGGGATCGAAGGGGCGCGTATCATCATGCGGCGAGATGAACCGCAAGAAGTACCAACTCGAATCCACGAACGTATCCATGGTGTCGGTGTCACGCTTCGCTGGGCCCTTGCACTGGGGACACGTCGTCCGATAGAACTGTGGGATCTCCGCTAAACCCTTCTTGCCGATGAACGGCACGTCGGGGAGCTTGACGGGCAACTCGCTTTCGGGGACGGGGACGATCCCGCACCGCTCGCAGTGAATCATGGGGATGGGAGTGCCCCAGTAGCGCTGGCGCGAGATAAGCCAGTCCCGCAGCTTGTACTTCACTGCAAAGCACCCAAGCCCGCGAGCTTCTAAGAATTCCCCGATCTTGCGGAAGGCCTCTTCACTCGTCAGCCCGGTGAACTCCCCGGAGTTGATGAGCCGCCCTTCACCCTCGTAAGGGAGCGGCGGTGGGGCGGCCGGGCCGCCCTCAGACTCCCAACGCCCTTCATCTCTCAAAGCTTGGGGGAGAACGCTGCCATCAATGACTTGGCGGATCTCCAGCCCGTACTTTTGAGCGAACTCAAAGTCGCGAGCATCATGAGCTGGCACCCCCATGATCGCTCCGGTGCCGTACTCCATCAAGACATAGTTAGCGATATAGATGGGGATCTTTTCGCCATTGATGGGGTTGATCGCATAACGCCCCGTGAAGAAGCCCTCTTTCTCCACAGTCGCGGCGCCGCGAGCGATCTCCCCTTGCTGCAACACCCGCTGCACGAACGCCCCCATCTCAGCCCGCTTCTGAGAGTCTTTTTCGGCCGCAAGAAACTCCTCGACCAAGGGGTGCTCCGGCGCTATGGCCATGAACGTCACGCCGAAGACCGTGTCGGGGCGCGTCGTGAAGACCCGGAGCTTCTTTTGGGAGCCCTCAAGACCAAAGTTGATCTCCACGCCCTCGCTGCGCCCGATCCAGTTGTATTGCATCTTCTTGACGCGCTCCGGCCAGTGCTCCAGCTTCTCTAAATCTTTCAGTAACTGCTCGGCGTACGCGGTGATCTTAAAGAACCATTGGGTGAGCTTGCGCTTTTCTACTGGGGAGTCGCAGCGCTCGCAGCGCCCGTCAATGACTTGTTCATTCGCTAAGACCGTCTGGCAGCCGGGGCACCAGTTGGCGATAGCGTCGGCGCGATACGCCAGACCCCGCTTGTAAAACTGCAAGAAGAACCATTGGTTCCATTTATAGTATTCGGGCTCGCATGTTCTGATCTCGCGGTCCCAGTCGTAGACGATGCCCCATTCTCGGAATTGCCTCTTCATCCCCTCGATGTTGGCGATGGTCCATTCTCTGGGGTGGGTTTGATTTTCGATCGCGGCGTTCTCCGCAGGCAACCCAAACGCATCGAACCCCATGGGATTGAGGACGGTGAAGCCCTGCATCTTCTTGTAGCGAGCGAATGCGTCTCCAATGATATAATTTCTCCCGTGGCCGACGTGTAGCACCCCCGACGGGTAGGGGAACATA
>JAPWVB010000104.1 GCA_028275205.1 Candidatus Acetothermia bacterium | reverse complement strand
ATAGTGCAAGATGCCACGCATGGCTGAGTGACGCTTTCTACACCAACTCTAAGAAGAGCAGCTTGGGATTCTCTAGATAGCTGATAATCTTCTTGCAGAAGCGCGCTCCCACGTCACCGTCTATCAGACGATGATCGAACGAGAGCGAGACGTACATGATGTCGCGAATGACGATCTGGTCGTCTCTGACGACCGGACGCTTCTTGATCTCGTGAATCCCCAAGATCGCCACTTCGGGGTAGTTGATGATCGGCGTGGCAAAAAGCCCGCCCAGAGCCCCTAAACTCGTGATGGTGAATGTGCCCCCTTGAAGATCACTCAGAGCGACCTTGCCCTCACGAGCAGCCTTCGCCAACCGCTCGATCTCCATAGCGATCTCCAAAAGACTCTTTCGGTCGGCGTCTTTGATCACGGGGACGATGAGTCCCTCGTCGGTCGCGGTGGCGATCCCGATGTTATAATATTTTTTGATGACGATCTCGCCCTTGGCTTCGTCTATGGAAGCGTTGAGGATAGGCATTTCCTTGAGGGCGGCGACGCTCGCCTTGACGATGAACGGCAGATAGGTGAGCTTGACGCCCTTCTGTTCAGCTAACGGCTTCATCTGCTCGCGCATCTGAATGAGCTCGGTCATGTCCACTTCGTCAACGTACGTGAAGTGCGCGGCTGTGGTCTTCGATTGGTGCATGTGCTCAGCGATGCGCTTGCGGATGCCGCGCAAGGGGATGCGCTCCTCGCGCCGGTCGGTGACGACGGCGCTGGGCGCGAACGCTGGAGCTGCCGGGGACGGCGTTGGGGCTGGACTTGGAGGCGGCGGCTGTGGCGCCGTGCGCGCATCAGCAAAGCGACGCACGTCCTCATCGGTGACGCGCCCGCCGGGGCCAGTCCCGCGAATTTGAGATATATCAACGCCCAGCTCGCGCGCGAGCTTGCGCGTCGCCGGGGTCGCCAAGACACGTTGAGCCGGCGCTGCCGTCGGAGATGGTGGAGGCGGCGCGGCGACGGCTGTAGCTGTCGTAGAAACTGCCGCAGCTACGGGTTCTGGCTCACGCTGCGGAGGCGCTTCGACAACTTCGCGCTTGGGTTCTGGCTTAGCCTCGCCAAGCTCTTCGATAATCACCAAGACTGAGCCGACCTTGACGGTCTCGCCCTCTTTCGCGTTGAGCTTGAGAATCTTTCCCGCGCGCGGGGCAGGAATCTCGACAGTAGCTTTATCGGTCATCACCTCGACCATCGGTTGGTCTTCGCGGACGATGTCGCCCTCTTTGACGAGCCATTTGACGATTTCGCCTTCGTGGATCCCTTCGCCGATATCGGGCAGCCTGAACTCAAAAGGCATTGCAACACTCCTTTACACAGGGTCTTGCTATAGATTGTAAACGCTGGGGGAGCTTTCTGCCACACTTACCCAAGAGAGGGCTTTAGAACCATATCCCCACGGTGGCCACTGGCTGGACCCCCATCCACATCCCAAGCGTGAGGTTGATCTGCACGTACCCAAAGCGCCCAGCTATTGGGAATTCTTGCCCAATCACAATCTTCAGATACGTCTGGTACCAAACTCCCTTGTCCCAGCCGACCGTATCCTCCCACCGCGCTATGCCCGCCCCGGCACCCAAGTAGGTCCGCTCCACTACGTAGCTGATCAGCACCCCATCGGCCAGCACAATCCAATCATCCGCTCCTACGTTTCTGATGAGCACCCCCTCAAGCAAAGCTGAGAATATCATAGGGGAAGGGAGCTGGAGCCGCACTGCCCCTCCGACAAAAGAGTAGCGCGTCGGTGAGACCATCCAATAGACCCCCACCCCAGAACGAAACGAAGGCGCTGCCGGCTCCTGCGCCCACGCCATGACCGGCAGCGCCA
This sequence comes from Candidatus Acetothermia bacterium, assembly GCA_028275205.1. Taxonomy (GTDB): domain Bacteria; phylum Bipolaricaulota; class Bipolaricaulia; order RBG-16-55-9; family DRXL01; genus JANXCC01. Next base: position 1,834 of record JAPWVB010000104.1, on the reverse strand, counting down.
TCCCTACAGCTAAGACAAACCCATGCGCAAGTCGGTTCATCAGCGCAGCACGACTATCTTCTGCACGGCACTCCTGTAGATCGCATCCACGCCCTTGACACTGATGACCGCCAGATAGACACCGTTGGCTACTGTGTGTCCATCGGTGCTCTGCAAGCGCCACACAAGCTGGCTGCCAGGGACAAACTGCGTCGCGTACACCTCGCGCCCTTGCAGATCATAAATCTGCACCCTGATCGCTTCGATGCCCTCGCCCAGTGCTCGGAAGCGCAGCGCGCGCGCCTCGCGCTCGACCCGCAACCCTGTCACCCGCAACGGCAGGGCGCTCCCGCCCTCACGGATACGATAGACCTGCACGATCGGGTCCTCGCGGTCGCCATCCCCGTTGAGGTCCTGCTGGACGCGCGGCTCGAAGACCCAGAACGTGATCAAGTCCTCATAGATGTCCGGCTCAAAGCCAAGCTGCCCCGTGTTGAAGACTTGACCTGCCTCCAGATCATAGTAGCGAATCACCGTATCGAGACGATCGCCGTCGCCGGTGAGGTCAAGCCCAAGGGCCGCCTCATCCGTCTGGAAGACGATGAAGCGCCCGAAGACCGCCGGGTGGCTCCCCACGGCGCCGGTGTCGCGCACCGTCTGCGTCGCCACGTCATAATAGCGAATGAGCGGCCGCCCGGAGGCATCCAGCGCCGTGAACGCCACGATCTTCTCGTAGATGACCGGCTGATCCCCTCGCACGCCGGTGTCGCGCAGCTGCCGCTGCCGCAGATCGTACAGCCACAGCGTCCCCGACGAACCTACGAAGACCACGAGATCCTCCCAGATGGCGGGCTGGCTCCCTGAGCTGATCATCTCGACGCGGTCAGCGTCAATGTTCCACAGGGCTATCTGCCCATCGCTCTCGAAGACGACGGTGCGGCCCCAGATGGCCGGGTGCGCAGCTTTGTAGGGAGTTCTGTGCACGGCGCCTGTGCCCAGATCGTACATTCCAAGATACTTCTCATCGTCCACGAAGACGATCGTCTGCTCGTAGATATCGAGATCCTTGGGCGTGCAGGAGACGAAGACCTTGGTGTCCACGATGCGGCCGGTTTGTAAGTCCTTGTAGCGCAGGACGCAGTCGTCCAGTCTCTTGTTGCGGTTGAGGTCCTGGTTGGGGCCGCGCCCGTAGTGCACTTCGGGGCTGGGGAAGACCATGATCGAGCCCCAGATCGGCGGATCGCCGCCGATGGGACCCGACTGCACTTCAGTAGGGGCCGTAGCAGCATTATTTGCCGGATCGGGATCGTCAGTGTCGCTGTCAACAGAGACATCATTGACAATATTCCCCGGAGCCGTCGGGGTCACGACGATCGTGATCGTCACCGAGCCACCGGCGGGGATATTCCCCAGGTTGCACGTGACCACCCCAGCAGCGTGGACACACCTTGGGCTGGCGCTGACAAACGTCACTCCGCTGGGGAGCGTATCCGTGACTACGACGTTCGTGGCTCCATCAGGCCCACGATTTGTGACCGTGATCGTGTAGGTGAGGTTCTCCCCGACAGTGACAGGATCGGGAGAGTCAACCTTGGAGATCTCTAAATCAGCTTCTGGAGCCAAGGGCTGAATCAGCTCGGCATATTGATAGCGATCGACGCCGGAGCCTGGGGGAGACTCGATCGCCCCGCCGGACTCAGCAGCAGGATTGAAATCCCCATCGTACCCGTAAGACGCTCCGATGGACGGATCGCTCTGCACGTAGACGTTCCACCACATAGGGGGGACGCACATTGAGATCACTAGCATTGGCTCGCCGTAGGGGGCCCCCGGCATTTCAAAGCCGAGGAATGAA
>JAPWVB010000019.1 GCA_028275205.1 Candidatus Acetothermia bacterium | reverse complement strand
TCTTCTATAAAGCTCTTCATAGCATCTCTCTCTGATGGAAAGATTTTGATCTTAGCTAGCTTTTTGGCTGATCTTGATCATAGCATGATCTGGAGAAGTTCGCCTAAAATGCAGTCGCTATGAAGATTGCGATCTCCGGCAAGGGCGGCGTGGGCAAGACGACCCTCTGCGCGCTTTTAGCAAAAGAGGCAGCCTCGCAAGGGAAGCGGGTCTTCGCCGTAGACGCCGATCCCAACCCCACGCTCGCGCTGGCCCTGGGCTTCCCCGAAGAGATCACGCCCTTAGTAGAACTGCAAGAACTGATGGAGGAGCGCCTGGGCTCTTTAGAGGGCTTTCTGCGTCTCAATCCCAAAGTGGACGATATTCCCGAACGCTTCGCTTATGAGAAAGACGGAATCAAGCTCTTGGTGATGGGGCCGATCCGTCAGGGCGGGGGCGGCTGCGCCTGCCCCCAGAATACTTTTCTCAAGAGCCTTCTGCAGCATCTTGTGCTCGAGCGCGATGAGCTGATTCTCTTGGACTTTGAAGCAGGTCTGGAGCCTCTGGGACGGGCGACGGCCCAAGGGGTGGACGCGCTGCTCATCGTCGTTGAGCCCGACGGGGGAAGCATCGTCACTGCTCGGCGCATCTGTATATTAGCTCAGCAGCTTGGGATCAAGAGAATCTTCGCGGTAGCCAACAAGATTCGAGAACCTGGGGAGCTACGCGCTATTGAAGAGAACTTAGAGTTTTCTGTAATCGGTGCGCTGCCCTACAGCGAGGCGCTCCGCGTCGCTGGTCCTACGGCGTTGAGCGATAGAGAGATCCGCCATCAGGTGCAAACGATCCTCGAGAGCGTTCAGCAGCCCTCTGTGATCTGAAGGGGGCTTAAAAAGGAGGCGCGATGGAGCGGCTCTTCTGCGACCCGCGGCGGTGTGTGGGCTGTCGGGCGTGCGAGATCGCGTGCGCGGTCGAGCATACGCCCTCAAAAGATCTGTTTCGTTCGGTGTTGAACGGAGAGCTAGGGCCGCCGCGGCGGCGCGTCCAGACCGTCGGGGCCGAGCCCTATCGAGTCGCTATCGGGGGTGTGGCGCTGTCGCTGAGCTGTCATCACTGCGACCCGGCGCCGTGCGTGGACGCGTGCATCACCGGGGCGATGCACAAAGAGAATGGCCAAACTCTCTGCGATACAGAGAAGTGCGTCGGCTGCTGGATGTGCGTGATGAGCTGCCCCTACGGGGCGATCACGCCCAGGGTGAAAGCCCTCAAGTGCGATCTCTGTCCCGATCGCAGGGGGCGCACGGGGCGCTCGCGCTATGCGTGCGTCGAGGCTTGCCCCACCGAGGCGCTCTTTGCTGGGACGTTTGAGGAGTTCCAAAGAGTGCTTGCAGAGCCGATCAGGGCTGTCTGGGAGGGAGCACAATGACGGAACGCTATGTCATCATTGGGGCGTCGGCGGCGGGCAGCAGCGCCGCGGAGACCCTGCGGCGCCATGCGCCCAAGGCGCAGATCACCGTCGTCTCCGACGAGAAGATCACGTACTCCAAGCCGCTGCTTTCGTATTATTTAGCAGGTCATCTTGGGGAGGAGCAGCTCTTCTTCAAAGCCCCGGATTTCTATGAGCGCTACGGTACCCAGAGAATTCACGCGCGGGCGGTGGGCTTGCGCCCGGAGAAGAGCATTGTCGAGCTTTCGGACGGGCAGAAGCTTCAGTACGATAAGCTCTTGCTGGCGACCGGGGCCGCGCCGCGCTTCCCCAAGATCGAAGGGATTCGGCGCGAGGGGGTCTTCGGGCTGCGCAAGCTCGAGGACGCTCAGGGGATCTTAGCGCGTCTGCCCAGCACAAAGCGCGCGGTCGTGCTCGGCGGGGGTCTTGTGGGGCTGAAGGCCGCGGCAGCCCTGAAAGAGCGCGGCTTGTCTGTCACGGTCTTGGTAGACTCGCCCCACGTGCTCTCCCAGATGCTCGACGAAAGCTCGGCGCGCATCTTCGAGAAGATCTTTGAGCAGAACGGCGTGACTATCTATACTAAAGCCAAGCCCGTCGCCGTGCTGGGCACACAGCACATAGAAGGCGTGCAGCTTGCTTCTGGTGAGGTCTTCGAGTGCGATGTCGTCGTCGTGGGCAAGGGCGTGGATCCTCGCTTAGAGCTTCTTGAGGGCACGCCGATCCGCAAAGACTACGGGATCTTAGTAGACGATTATCTGCGCACGAGCGTGGAGAATATCTATGCTGCGGGCGACGTGGCGCAAGCGCGCGATGTGCTGCGCGGCGAGCCGTGGATCAATGCGCTCTGGCCCTGCGCCGTCGAGCAGGGGCGTGTGGCTGCTCTCAATATGCTGGGCAGAGCGATGAGCTATCGCGGCTCGATGCGCATGAATTCTGTGCAGTTCTTTGGGGTGCCTGTGATCTCCGCGGGGCTGGCGGTGCTCACGCCTGGCCCCTTAGGCGGCCGCCCCGGCGAACACGACGAGACGTTAGAATCCCGACCCGCCCCGGGGATCTATCGCAAGATCTTCCTCAAAGACGAGACGATCGTGGGGTTTGTGCTTGTGGGGGAGGTGCCCATCGAGGCCGCAGGGGTGCTGCGCATCCTGATGGAGCGTCGCGTCAACGTCGCTCCCATCAAAGAAGAGCTCTTGGAGCTGGGGCCGGATTTAGGTCGAGTGCTGCCCTTGATCGTCGAACATAAAGAGCGCTTTGTCGAGCGCGAATTCCAAGAACTCGTGCAGACCGTGGGGGTGTAGAGTATGTCAAAGATCATTGCGTCCGCAGCGATCCGTGGCGCGCACAAATACGTCGCTGAAGCGGAGCAGAAGCTTGCAGAAGCTATAGAGACGTACAAGCCTGAAAAGAAGGTCGGCTTCCCGAACACGGCATATCATCTCCCATTGATCTTGGCCATCCTGGGCTTGAAGGTCGAGACGCTCAAAGACTGCCAGGAGGCGCTGAAACACGCCAAAGAGCTCCTGCCGCCGCTGCCTGAGGAGCAGCTCTGGCTTCCCTATTTGGGAGACGCTCTCGATGCGGGGATCGCTACTCTGATCGCTGAAGAGATCATTGAAGCGCTAAGATATTTAGACCCCAGCTACAAGCCCGAACCCCCGTGGCTGGGCTTCACCGATGACACAATTTTGAGAACTCAAGGGATCAAGCTCGTAGACGGCCGGATGCCCGGCTTTGCCGCGTGTGTAGGGGCGTTGCCGACCAATAGAGACGCCGTCGAGCTCGCTCGCGCCTTGCAAGAGAGAAATATCTTGGTCTTCATCGCTGGGGACTCCAACGGGCGCTCGATGGCCGAACAATTGGCCGACGAGGGCATTGATATGAGCTGGGACACGTTCTTGGTCCCCTACGGCAAGCCCATAAGCGCAGCGGTGTTCGCTTTGAACTTTGCAGCCCGCGCGGCCATGACCTTCGGTGGGATCAAGCCCGGCAGCTTCGACGCGGCCCGAAAGATCCTTCTGTATAACAAAGAGCGCGTCTTTGCGTTCGTGTTGGCGCTTGGGGCCGATCCTGGGGTCAACGGCACCGGCCAGCTCCTCACAGACGAAAAGTACGCGACGGCCGCCGGGGCGATCAACTTCGGCTTCCCAGTCATCGCTGACGTCCCCATCCCCCAGATTCTGCCCCGCGGCATCTGTACGTATGAGCACGTCGTCTCTGGGGTCTCGCTCGATAAGATCGTGCAGAAGGCCATCGAGGTGCGCGGGCTCAAGATCAAGATCTCCAAGATCCCCATCCCCGTGCCCTACGGGGCGGGCTTTGAGGGCGAGCGCGTGCGCAAGGAGAATCTCTATGTTGAGTTCGGCGGGAAATACAGCACGGCGTTTGAGCTCTTGCGCGCCCGCCCCATGGACGAAGTCGAAGATGGCAAGATCGAGCTGATCGGGCCCGATATAGACCAAGCCCAAGAGGGCGGGGCCATGCCCCTAGGGGTGATCGTGGACGTTGCCGGGCGGAACTTAAAGCCCGACTTCGAGCCCGTCCTCGAGCGCCGAATCCATCACTTCATCAGCTGCATCAACGGGGTGATGCACATCGGCCAGCGCGATATCCCCTGGGTGCGCATCAGTAAAGAAGCGTACGAGAAGGGCTTTCGCTTGAAACACTACGGCGAGGTCCTGGTGGCGAAATTCAAAGAAGACTTTGGGGCTCTTGTAGACAAAGTCCAGGTGAAGGTCGTCACCGACCAGGCTCAAGTCGAGGCTCTCCTCAAAGAAGCGCGTGAGATCTATCGTGCTCGCGATGAGCGCGTCATGGGCATGAAAGACGAAGACGTGGACAAGTTCTATAGTTGCATTCTCTGCCAGAGCTACGCGCCCAATCACGTCTGCATAGTCACTCCGCAGCGCTTGGGTTTGTGCGGTGCGTATACGTGGCTCGATTGTGGAGCGTCCTATGAGATGGACCCCCACGGCCCGAATAAACCCGTGCCCAAAGGCGTCTGCCTCGACCCTGTCTTGGGCGAATGGCAAGGGGTCAACGAGTATGTCCGCGTCGCCTCCAATGGAAACTTAGAAAGAGTCTCGATGTACTCTATCATGCAAAACCCGCAGACGTCGTGCGGGTGCTTCGAGTGCATTGTCGCGGTCTTGCCTGAAACGAACGGAGTGATGGTCGTCAGCCGCGAATATCAGGGAGAGACGCCCATCGGCATGACGTTCTCGACGATGGCTGGGGAAGTGGGCGGCGGGCTGCAGACGCCGGGCTTCTTGGGCGTGGGCAAGCTCTATCTGACGAGCGAGAAATTTATCAGTGCCGAAGGTGGCATCAAGCGCTTAGTCTGGATGCCCAGCGAGCTCAAAGAAGAGATCAAAGAGCGCTTGCAGAAGCGCTTGGAGGAGATCGGCATGCCGGAGCTCTTCGACAAGATCGCCACCGAAAAGGACGCGACGACTTCCGAGGAGCTCTTGGAGTTCTTACAGAGAGTGGGGCACCCGGCGCTGGAAATGGAGCCGATTGTGCAATAGGAGCTGAGCATCTATGGCCAAACTCACGGGAATAGAGATCTATAAGCATCTGCCCAAGACCAACTGCGGCGACTGCAACTTCCCCACGTGTATGGCGTTTGCGATGCAAGTCGCCGCCAAGAAAGTCGGGCTGGAGCAGTGTCCGCACGTCTCGGCGGAGGCCAAAGCGGCGCTCTCGGAGGCGCAAGCTCCACCGATGCGCACGGTCACTTTTGGCGCGGGGGATCGCGCCGTAAAACTTGGCGGTGAGACCGTTCTGTTCCGACACGAAGAGAAGTTCCATCACCCGACGGTGATCGCTATTCGTGTGCGCGATGATCTCCCCGAGGGCGAGATCGTCCAGCGCGTCGAGAAGATCAATCAGTTGCAGTTTGTGCGCGTGGGCCAGCTCATCGGGGTCAACGCTATTGCCGTCGAGCACGTGGCTGGTGATGCTCAGCGCTTCTCCCAAGCAGTTAAGCTTGCGGCGGAGAAGTCGCCCTTGGCGCTCGTCTTGTCGAGCCCAGACCCACAGGCGCTCAAGGCGGCGCTCGACATCTGTGCGGAGCGGCGCCCGCTGCTCTGTGGCGCGACCAAAGAGAATTTCAAAGAATTCGCGGCGCTTGCGAAAGAATCCAAGTGTCCGCTTGCTGTCCGTGCCGCAACACTTGAGGAGCTTGCGGAGCTGACGCAGCAGATCAAATCGCTCAGCGTCGAAGATCTCGTGCTCCACCCAGAGATAAAGGGACTCGCCGATGGCTTGGCAAAACTGACGCAGCTGCGTCGGCTCGCGCTCGAGAAGAACTTTCGAGCTGTGGGCTACCCCGTGATGGTCTCCGTAACGGGGAGCGATCCGTTCCTGGAGACGGCTCTTGTCTCGACGTTCGTCTGTAAATACGCGAGTCTCGTAGTGATAGATGGCGCGGAGCGCTGGCAGCTCTTGCCCATTCTTACTGTGAGACAGAACATCTTCACAGATCCACAGGTGCCCAACGCTGTGGAGGCGAAGCTCTATAAAGTTGGCGAGCCCGGCCCCACCTCCCCTGTGCTCGTCACCACGAACTTCGCGCTCACATACTTTACTGTTGAGGGCGAGGTCGAGAACAGTCGCGTCCCAGCGTATATTGCCGTGGTGGACACGGGAGGCTTGGGCGTGCTCAACGCCTATGCCGATGATAAGCTCACGGCGGAAGCGATTGTCAAAGCCGTGAAGAGCTACGGTGTTATGGACCAAGTCGCGCACAAGAAATTAGTTATTCCGGGTTTGGTAGCGGTGCTCAAGGGGGAGATCGAAGATTTAGGGGGCTGGGAGGTCTTGGTCGGTCCAGAAGAAGCCGCGGGGATCCCTGCGTATCTGAAGAACGAGTGGAAGTGAACCGATGCCCAAAGTAACGTTCCGTCCCGATGAGGTGAGCGTCGAAGTAGAGCGCGGCGTGACGCTGCAAGCCGCAGCGAAGGCCGCTGGTGTGGAGTTGGCCAGCATCTGCGGCGGCGACGGCATCTGTGGCCGCTGCCGCGTCATCGTCAAGGACGGCAATATCGAAGCCGCGCCCACGACGCTCCTCACCCGTGAGGAGATCCAGAAGGGCTACGTGCTCGCGTGTCAGACGAAAGTCCTCGGTGACGTCGCGGTCGAAGTTCCTCCGGAGACCCGCACCGAAGAGGGCCAGATCTTAATAGACATAGACGCGCAGCGCTTCCGCGCCCTCTACCAAGAAGAGAAGATCTCTTTCCGACACGAACCCCTCGTGCAGAAGCTCTCTCTGGAGCTCTCCCCGCCCACGCTCCGCGATAATGTAGCCGATCAGCAACGGCTCTATCGGGAGATCCGACGGCACAAAAACTACCCGATCATGCAGATGGGGCTGAAGGTCCTGCGGACGCTCCCCAAGCTCGTGCGCCAGCACCATTGGAAAGTGACGGCAACAGTTGGGCTGCGCGGCGGGGTCGTCGAGGTGTTGCAGCTTGAGGGCGGCGATACCTCCCAGCGGGCTTATGGGATCGCCGTGGACGTGGGCACGTCCACCGTCGTGGCCCACTTGGTGGACCTAAACACGGGCCGGACGGTAGACGCCGAGGCGATGTATAACTCCCAGAGGGCTTATGGCGAAGAGGTCACCCGAAGAATTCTCTACGCCGAGCGCGGTGGATTAGAGCAATTACAGAAGACCATCGTCAACGATATTAATAACTTAATCACAGCGCTGGTGGAGCGCAACAAGATTGCACTCCATGACTGCTTGGCCGTTGCCTGCGCGGGCAATACCACGATGATGCACTTATTGTTGGGGCTCGATCCCAGCTCGATCCGGCGCGATCCCTATGTTTCGTGCTCGACGGCGCCGCCGCCGGTGCGCGCCGCGGAAGTTGGGATTCACATCAATCCCCGGGGATTGCTCTATTGCGTGCCGGCCATTGGTGGCTGGGTCGGCGGCGACGTCACCGCGGGGATCTTAGCCACGGGACTCTACGAGTCTGAGCAGACCGCGATGCTCATAGACGTGGGCACTAACGGGGAGATCGTCATTGGACGACGCGAGGACGACAGCTATTGGCTGGTGACGTGTTCGGCGTCGGCGGGGCCGGCGTTTGAGGGCTCCGGGGTCAAGTGCGGTATGAAAGCGAGCCGGGGCGCGATCGAGCGCGTCCAGATCTCTCCCGATGGGAACGTTCTCTATAAGACGGTGGGCAACGTCCGGCCCAAGGGGCTCTGTGGCTCAGGGCTGATAGACTTGGTCGCGGGGCTTTTAGAGGCTGGGTTTATTGATCGCTCTGGGAGGCTCATCCCCGAATCGAGCCCGCGCATTCGAGAATGCGACGGGCTCTTGGAATTCGTGGTCGTCCCGGCGCAGCGCTCCGCCACCGGGAAAGATATAGTCCTCACCCAAGCAGATATCGAGAATCTCTTGCGCGCTAAAGCCGCGATCTACGCGGGAACCCTGATCTTGCTCAAATCGCTCAATCTCGATGTCACTGATATAGAGAGAGTCTTTCTCGCGGGGGGCTTTGGGAACTATCTCGACCGCGAGAAAGCTATAATGATCGGGCTCATCCCCGATTTGCCGCTGGAGAAGATTCGCTTTGTGGGCAATACGTCTATCATTGGGGCGAAGATGGCGCTGCTGTCGCGGGAGGCCTGGGCCAAGTGTGAGGAGATCGCGCAGAGCGCGACGTATTACGATCTCATCAGCTTCCCGCACTATTACGAAGAATTTCTCGCCGCGAAGTTTTTACCGCATACGGAGCTTGAGAGATTTCCGTCGGTGCAGGAGCGATTGCGGGTGAAGGAGACGGTATGGCGTTCACGATAGCCGTTGCCGGCAAGGGCGGCGTGGGCAAGACAACTGTCGCAGGGCTGATCGTGCGAGAGCTCGTCGAGAGGGGAGACGGGCCGGTGCTCGCTATTGACGCCGACCCCAATACGAACTTCCATCAAGTCTTGGGACTGACCGTCGAGCGCACGATCGGGGAGCTGCGTGAGGAGACGCTGCAGCGCATTAAGGACCTCCCGCCAGGGGTCACGAAAGATCAGTACTTAGAGTATGGGCTGCAGCAGTGCCTTGTGGAGAGCAACGGGGTTGATCTGTTAGCGATGGGCCGCGGCGAGGGCCCCTTCTGCTACTGCGCCGTCAATCACGTCTTGAGGCGCTATATAGACATTCTCAGCAAGAACTATAAGTACGTGGTGTTAGACAACGAAGCGGGGCTGGAGCATCTCTCGCGGCGCACCACCCAAGACGTGGACGTTCTCTTAGTTATTAGCGACGCTACACCGGTGGCCCTACAGGCGGCAGCGCGCATCAATAGACTCGCAGATGAGCTCCAATTGCGCATTCACAAGAGATTTTTAGTGCTCAATCACGTGAGCGACGGGGTGCAATCAGGGCGCGTGATGGACAAGATCGCCCAAGTGGGGCTCAGCTTAGTGGGGGAAATTCCCAAGGATGAAGCGCTCTTGCGTCTCAGTTTTGAGGGCAAGCCCTTGAGCGAGCTCTCTTCCGCTTCCCCGGCTAAAGTCGCCGTGAAGGAGATTGTAGAGAAGATTTTGCGGGATGGAGGAGGATCGTAAGATGCCCGTCACACTTCCTGATGTCAAGAAGACTTGGCCGAACGCGATCAATACCGTGACATTGGGCGCGACCCGCGACGAAGGCGGCACCCGCACAAAGAAGGTCACCGTGGGCGGGGCAACGGCCCTGCCGTTCCATCACTTTGAGGGCGCGATGCCCTACCCTCCGGCGATCGCTATGGAGGTCTGGGACGTCGCTCCTCAAGATTGGCCGGATGTGCTCGCGGAGCACTTCCGCGATGTCTGGCACGATCCGGGGCTGTGGGCCAAAAAGTGCGTCGAGCAGTACGGCGCGGACTTGATCTGTCTGAGGCTTGCCGGCTGCGACCCCGTGAAAGAGAATCGTGGGCCTCAAGAGGCAGCCCAAGCCGTTAAGAGAGTCTTAGAGTCTGTGGGCGTGCCGCTGATCGTCTGGGGCACGGGCAACGACGACAAAGATAACGAGATCTTTCCCGCGGTCGCTGAAGCTGCTGCGGGCGAGAATTGTCTGTTGGGCACGATCACTGAAGACAACTATAAGACGTTAGTAGCGCTCTGCACCGCGTATAAACATAAAGTGATCACCGAGTCGCCCTGCGATGTCAACATCGCGAAGCAAGTCAATATCTTGGCGACGGATATGGGCTTCAAGCCCGAAGATATCGTGATCTACCCCACGAGCGCGGCGCTCGGCTACGGGCTGGAGTACGTCTATTCGGTGATGGAGCGGGCGCGACTCGCAGCCTTGCGCGGCGATAAGATGCTCTCGCAGCCCATGATCTGCGACATCGGGATCGAAGTCTGGGGTGTGAAGGAAGCCAAAGCGAGCGAGCGCGAGCTTCCCGAATGGGGCGAACAAAAAGAGCGCGGCCCGCTGTGGGAGGCCACGACGGCCTATGTCTATCTTTTGGCGGGCGCGGATATCTTGGTGCTGCGCCATCCCAAGGCCGTCGCGAGTGTCCGAGAAACGATCACACAGTTGATGGGAGATGGTCTGAGATGATTTTGATAGGGGAGCGCATCAACGGCTCTTTCAAAGACATTGCGCAGGCGATCAAAGAGAGGAACAAAGCCCCCATCCAAGAGTGGGCGAGGCGACAGACGGAAGCCGGAGCAGACTATCTGGACGTGAACTTGGGCGCGGTCTCCAAGAGCGCCGACGACTTCCGCTGGCTCATCCAGACGGTCTGTGAGGCCGTCCCAACCCCGATCTCCATTGACTACAACAAGCTCGATCTTATGAAGGCCGGCTTGGAGGCATATAGAGAGTTTGGGGGCGGGCGCCCCGTGATCATCAATAGCACGACTGCCGAAGATAGCAAGCTCATTCCCCTTGTGGAGTTGGCGATGCAGTACAACGCGGGGCTGATCGGGGTGGTGATGGACGAGCGCGGCAGCCCGCAAGACGTAGACCGAAGGGTCGAGCTTGGGGCGAAGATCTTTGCTGTGGCCAGCGAAGCAGGGCTGACTCCAGATCGCATCTATCTCGATCCGATCGTCATGCCCCTAAAGTTTATGCAGGAGCAGGCGAAGAACGTCTTGGAAGCGATCCGACAGTTCGCGATGATCTCCGATCCGCCGCCGCACATCTCAATTGGGCTGAGCAATATCTGCTCCAAAGCGCAAGAGAAGTCGCTCATCAACCGGACGTTCTTAGTGATGGCCATGGCTATGGGATGTGATACGGCGATCTGCAACGTCTGCGATCAGGAGCTGATGAACGCCGTGGCTACGGCCGAGCTGATCTTAAACAAAGAGATCTACAGCGACAGCTATCTGAAGGCATATCGGAAGAAGAAGTAAAGGAGGAGCCATGAGAGAGCGCAGCGTAGATCGTGCGACGCAAGAGATGCTCCAGCGCGCCAAGCAAGAGCGCCTGGAGACGGCGTGGGATCGCTGGGAGGCGCAACAGCCCCAGTGCGGTTTTGGACAGTTGGGCATCTGCTGCCGCATCTGTAATATGGGGCCCTGTCGCATTGACCCCTTTGGGAAGGGGCCGCAGCGCGGCGTCTGCGGCGCCGATGCCGATACCATCGTGGCCAGGAATCTCGCGCGCATGATCGCAGCGGGAGCGGCCGCCCACTCCGACCATGGGCGCGATGTCGCCCATACGCTGCTCCTCGCTGCTGAAGGCAAGGGCGGCTACCAGATCAAAGATCCCATAAAACTCAGAAAGATCGCAGCCGAGTTTGGCATCGGGCCAGATACCAAGAGCGATGCTGAGGTCGCCAAGGCCCTCGCCGAGAAGGTTCTTGCGGAGTTCGGCCAGCAAGAGGGCGAACTGACGTTTGCCAAGCGTGCCCCCAAAGCCAGGCAAGATCTCTGGCGCAAGCTCAATATTATGCCCAGAGGCATAGACCGCGAGATCGTCGAGGTCATGCACCGGACGACCATGGGCGTGGACAATGACTATAGAAATATTCTGCTGCATGGGATGCGCGCGGCGCTCGCCGACGGCTGGGGCGGCTCCATGATCGCTACCGAGCTCCAAGATATTCTCTTTAGGACCCCTGCGCCCCTCAAGGCCAAAGTGAACCTAGGCGTCCTCAAGCGCGACGAGGTGAACGTCGTCGTCCATGGCCACGAGCCCACGCTCTCGGAGATGCTCGTCGCTGCCAGCCGCGACCCCCAGCTCCAGCAGCTCGCTCGCCAGAAGGGCGCCAAGGGGATCAATCTCGCGGGCATCTGCTGCACAGCTAATGAAATTCTTATGCGCCACGGCATCCCCATCGCCGGGAACTTCTTGCAGCAAGAAGTAGCCCTAGCCACGGGGGTCGTGGACGCCATGATCGTGGACGTGCAGTGCATCATGCCCGCGCTCAGCAGCCTCTCTCAGTGCTTCCATACGAAGCTCATCACGACCTCTCCCAAAGCGAAATTCCCCGGTGTGGAGCACATTGAGTTCCACGAGGAGCGCGCCTACGAGATCGCCAAAGAGATTATACAGCGCGCTATCGAGAACTTCCCCAATCGGGATCATCAGCGGGTGAGCATTCCCGCGCATACGACGGACCTCATCGCGGGTTTTACCACCGAGTCCGTCTTTCGATTCTTGGGCGGGCGGTATCGCGCGACCTTCAGACCCCTCAATGACGCGATCATTGACGGGCGGCTGCGCGGCGCAGCAGCTATCGTCGGGTGCAACAACCCCAATATCACTCACGACTGGGCTCATATCGAGATGACCAAGGAACTCCTCAAGAATGACGTCTTGATTGTGACCACAGGGTGCGCGGCGATCGCCGACGCCAAGTGCGGGTTCTTGCGACCCGAAGCGGCGTTCGAGTACGCTGGGCCGGGGCTGAGGGAGATCTGCGAGGCTGTGGGCATCCCGCCGGTGCTGCACCTGGGGTCGTGTGTTGATAACTCGCGCATCTTGACGACGCTCATCGAGATTGTAGGTGAAGGCGGCTTAGGTGATGATTTCTCCAAGCTTCCCGTGGCCGGCGCTGCCCCCGAATGGATGAGCGAGAAAGCGATCGCCATTGGGTTCTACGTCGTCGCTTCGGGGGTGTTCACGGTCTTCGGCACGCCGCATCCTATCTATGGGAGCCGCAACGTCACCAAGTTCTTGACCGAGGAGATCGAAAAGCTTGTCGGCGGGAAGTTCGCGTTCGAGCCCGACCCCATCAAGGCTGCGCATTTAATGATTGAGCACATTGACCGCAAGCGCGCGGAGCTGAAGCTCAAAGAGCCCATGTACACGCCGGTCTATGCGTAACCCAGCGTGGGAGCAGAGCCTGGAGCCCAAGATCGCGCAAGCGCGGGATGAGTTGCGCGTTCGCGACCCTCGCGAGATCGCGGAGCGCTCCGGGGCAGTCTATTACGAGATCGAAGAGGGCCAGGGGCGCTTGCAGGTGCGCTTCCTCGGCCAGCCCTACACGGTCACGTGGCCAGACTTAGAAGTCTTCGATCCCACGGGGCAACGTTGCTCCAATCCCGTCCAGGCGGTGCTCTTGCAGTATCTTGTGCTCGCCGACGGCACGCCGTTAGCTCAGCAGTGGGTCTCGCTGAGGGAGCTGCCCAACGGGGCGTTCTACGAGAGGGCTTTTCAGAGCTATTCGGGGAATTTAGTGGCGCGTCATTTCAAGGGTGATATTGAAGGCTTTCGTCGCGCGGCGCAGAAGCTCGGCGGCGAGCCCATAGCCTTGGGCGACGCGGCGTTTCGTTTCTGGGCGCTGCCACGGATTCCGCTGGCTGTGGTCTACTGGTCCGGGGGCGACGAGTTCCCCTCAAGTGCTCAAGTCTTATTTGATGCTTCCGCGGGGCGGTATCATCATTTAGAGATGCTGGCCCATCTTGGCGCGATGATCTGCGACCAATTGATTGCAGTGTACCAACGAGAAGGGGGAAGGAGCTATGGGTGAGATTCAATCCGTCTGTCCCTACTGCGGCGTCGGCTGTGGCATCATTCTGCAGTCAGAGAATAATAAGCTCATCGGGCTCAAACCCGACAAAGATCACCCTGTCAATAAGGGCACGCTCTGCCCCAAGGGCGCCACAGCCTATGAGTTTGTCCATCATCCGGAGAGATTGACGCAGCCCTTGCTGCGCAAGAACGGTAGACTCACGCCGGTGAGCTGGGACGAGGCGTATAGCTTCATTGTGCGCGCGCTGCGGCGCATTAGGGAGCGCTACGGCCCTGATGCGCTCGCTGTGATCAGCTCTTCCCGCGCGACTGTCGAGGAGAACTATCTTGCCCAGAAGTTTGCGCGCGCCGTGCTCGGCACCAACAATATAGATCAGTGCTTTCGAATCTGTCACTCAGCGACGGTAGCGGGGCTGGCGCTCTCCCTGGGCAGCGGAGCTATGACGAACTCCATCGCGGAGTTTGCTGAGCCTGGCCCTCAAGTATTATTGCTCGTGGGCAGCAATACCCCGCACGCCCATCCCATCATCTGGACGGTTTGGATGAAGCGCGCCGTCAAGAACGGCACCAAGCTCATCGTCATAGACCCGCGTACTACTGAGCCGGCCAAGCTCGCTACAGTGCACTTGCAGATCAAGCCTGGCACAGAAGTAGCGCTCTTCAACGCTATGGCCCAGCACATCATCGCTCACAATCTCCATGATCAAAAGTTCATCGAGGAGCGCTGCGAGAACTTCGAGCAGTTCTGGAGCGTGGTGCAGCAGTATACTCCCGAATCAGTCGCGCCGCTCTGTGGCGTGCCGGCTCAGAAGATCAAAGAAGCTGCGGAGCTCTATGCTCGCGGGAAGCCCGCAAGCATCGCCTACGGACTAGGGGTGACCGAGCACCGCACGGGAGTAGACAACGTCCGAGCGCTGTGCAATCTCGCGCTGATCACGGGAAATTTCGGGAAAGAATCTTCAGGGATCAACGCGCTGCGCGGGCAGAACAACGTCCAAGGAGCGACAGATATGTGTCGGCCGGAGACGCTGCCGGGGTATCAGAGTTGGAAGGATCTCAGCGTCATTGAGAAGTTTGAGCGGGCCTGGGGGGTGAAGCTCCCCGTGCCCAAAGAAGAGTCTTTTCTCTTCTGCTCGCGCATGTGGGAGCGCGCCCTGGCCGGAGAGCTGAAAGCGTTTTACATCATAGGCTCCGACCCGGCGCTCACCGAGGGGAATATAAAGAAAGTCGAGCGGGCGCTGCAGATGGCCGAGCTCGTCGTGGTGCAGGATCTCTTCCCCAGCCGCACGGCGCAGTTTGCGCATGTGGTGCTCCCCGCGGCGAGCTTCGCCGAGAAAGACGGGACGTTCGTCAATTCTGAGCGTCGTGTCCAAAGAATTCGCAAAGCGATCGAGCCCATCGGGGAGAGCAAGCCCGATTGGCAGATTCTCTGCGAGCTCTCTCAGCGCTTGGGCTATGCGATGACTTATCAGAGCCCCGAGGAGATCTTCGAAGAGATCAGAAGGCTTGTGCCCATCTACGCGGGGATCAGCTATCGGCGCTTAGAGGAGCAGTATGGGCTGCAGTGGCCCTGCCCTACTGAAGATCATCCGGGGACGAAGTTCCTGCACAAGGAGAAGTTCACGCGCGGGCGGGCCCAGCTCATCGGGATCGAGCACTTCCCGGCGGCGGAGCTGCCCGACTCTGAATATCCGTTCTTGCTGACGACGGGGCGCACTTTTATGCAGTACAACTGCGGGACGATGACGCGCAGGACGAAAGCGGGCCGGGCCGAGCCGGAGAACTTCGTGCAGCTGAGCGCGCAAGACGCTCAGAAGCTTGGGATTAAATCGGGCGATCGGGTGCGGGTGCGCACGCGCCGCGGAGAGCTGATCGTCAAGGCTCAGATCGCCGAGATCGCCGAAGGCGTCGTGTGGATGCCCTTTCACTACGCGGAGAGCCCCACAAATCTCCTAACGAATGACGCGGTAGACCCCATCTGCGGGATCACAGAACTGAAGGTCTGCGCCGCTCAAGTAGAACGGGTCTAGAGAGATGATCGGTATCTTTCAGCGAGCTCGCGAAGTTGGGCTAACTTTGCTACAGCGTCCGCTTCTGTGAAGAGTTTGGTGCCTAAGCCGCACGGCGGCGTGATCAAATCGCCTCGCTGAAAATCTTTAATGTCTTCGGCTCTCTGAATCCCCCACGCGATACGCTTGCCCTTGCGGTCTTTATAATATTTTGTGATGTCGTAGTTGGACGCATCGAAGCTGATGATATCTATATCA
>JAPWVB010000103.1 GCA_028275205.1 Candidatus Acetothermia bacterium | reverse complement strand
CAGAGCTGAACCGGAAAGTGCCCTCGAATCTGCCGAATGATCTGCAGCACCTCTTTGCGCTGTAGTTCACCGAGACGATGCTTCTTCCATAAGATGTTGCCCATCTCCGCGATGATCAAGTCTGGCGCGAGCAGCCGTGCGTTCCCGTCCGCTGCGGCTTGCAGCAGGTGGTCCGCTGATTCGGCCCAAATCTCCGGCACGTACCACTTGATCGCCACGCTGGCGTCCACAACGTAACGCTTCATCGAGCCCGATCTTCCCGCAGGAGTGTGGCGCTGTCACTGAAAACACGCCCGGAACGAGCCAGTTTGCCCCGGATACGGCGGCCAGCCCGCAGGGTCTTCTGCGCCGCCATCCCAGCAGCCTCTTCCAAAATCAGTCTCAGTTCTTGTTGGAGCGAGCGACGATGTTGCGCCGCACGCTCTTTGAGGCTCTTCACAACACGCTCAGGCACATCACGAATGAGCACGTTCGCCATAGAATATCACCTCGCCATGATAGCACAATGATAGCATTAGCCCCGTTGCAGATCAAGCAGCAGTTGGCGTCAGAAGATAGCCACGGTTGCCACGCTACGACCCCAAGGCATATACTTTGAGCAGCCATGAGTGAGCAAGCTGATGTGGCGCGCTTGAAGATCGTGATCCACGGCGCGGTGCAGGGGGTGGGCTTCCGGCCCTTCGTCTACCGCCTGGCGACAGAACTGCACTTGAAGGGCTGGGTGCTCAATTCTGCCCAAGGGGTCTTCATCGAGGTCGAGGGGACTAAAGAAGAGCTCGAAGAGTTCTTGCGCCGGCTCCCGCGCGAGCGGCCCCCACGTGCATTCATCCAAAGCTTAGAACATTCATGGCTCGACCCCGTCGGCTACAGAGTCTTTGAGATCCGCCACAGCGAAGAGTCGGGCCAGAAGTCCGCGTTTATTCTTCCCGATATCGCGACCTGCCCTGATTGTCTGCGAGAGATCTTCGATCCCCACGACCGACGCTATCGCTACCCGTTTACGAATTGCACCAACTGCGGCCCACGATTCTCGATCATCGAAGCCCTGCCCTATGATCGTCCCAACACGACGATGAAGCATTTTGCGATGTGTCCGGAGTGCCAAGCCGAGTACGAGAACCCGAAAGATCGGCGCTTCCACGCCCAGCCCAATGCGTGCCCCACGTGTGGGCCGCATCTGGAGCTGTGGGACCGCCAAGGCACCGTGCTCGCCACTCACGACGACGCCTTGCGCCAAGCCGCCCAAGCTATCCGTAGCGGTCAGATCGTCGCGGTGAAGGGTCTGGGTGGGTTTCACTTGGTCTGCGACGCTCGCAACGACCAAGCTGTACAAGAACTGAGAAGGCGCAAGCACCGTGAGGAGAAGCCCTTCGCCCTGATGTACCCGTCGCTGGAGCTCATCAAGGCGCACTGCGAAGTTTCAGAGCTTGAGGAGCGACTGCTCACATCCCCGGAGGCGCCGATCGTGTTGCTGCGCCGCCAGGCTTCGCCTGGACCGGACACCGTGCCGCCGCAGGCGGCACGCGAACAGTCCAGACGAAGTCTGGCTCCCTCCGTCGCCCCGCGCAATCCCTACCTGGGCATCATGCTCCCCTACACCCCGCTCCATCATTTGCTGATGGCCGAGCTGGGCTTCCCCATCGTCGCCACAAGCGGGAATCTCTCCGATGAGCCCATCTGCACCGACGAATATGAAGCCCTCGAAAAGCTCAATGCGATCGCCGATCTCTTCTTAGTGCACAATCGCCCCATCGCGCGCCACGTGGACGATTCGATCGTCCGTATCGTCGGGGGTCGAGAGCTGGTGCTGCGCCGCGCCCGCGGCTTCGCCCCGCTGCCTATCTATGTGGACCTCTCCCCTGGCCCCTCCCCTAAAGAGGGAGGGGAACTCCCCTCTCCGCGTCGGAGAGGGGCTGGGGGTGAGGTCAAGACTGTCTTATCCGTCGGCGCGCATCTCAAAAACACTATCGCGCTCTCGGTCGGCTCCAACGTCTTCGTCAGCCAACACATCGGGGACTTAGAGGCCCCTGAAGCGTTCAGGGCATTTCAAAGAGTTATTTCAGACTTCGAGCGGCTCTACGAAGCCCACCCGTCCGTGATCGCTCACGATCTGCATCCCGACTATCTCTCAACTAAGTACGCGCAAGTTCAACAACTGAGAACTGAGAACTCAGAACTCAAAACTGTATTAGTAGGCGTGCAGCACCACTGGGCTCACGTGCTCGCGTGCATGGCCGAGAACGAGCTGGACGGCCCGGTGCTAGGGGTCTCATGGGATGGCACAGGCTACGGGCTCGACGGGACGGTCTGGGGCGGCGAGTTCCTCCTGGCGACGCGAGAGAATTTCAGAAGGGTTGCCCATCTGCGGACGTTTCGGCTCCCCGGAGGAGAGCAAGCGATCAAGGAGCCGAGACGATCCGCACTCGGCGCACTCTATGAGCTCTACGGAGATGAGCTCTTCGCTATGAAAGAGCTCGAATCAGTACAGGCTTTCTCCGAAAGAGAGCTTGAGATCTTGCGCAAGATGCTCCAGAAGAACCTCAACAGCCCTGTCACATCGAGCGCCGGTCGGCTCTTCGATGTGGTCGCTTCTCTCGTCGGGCTGAGACAGATCAGCTGCTTTGAGGGCCAAGCCGCGATGGAATTAGAGTTCGCCCTGCATGGGGTCGAGGCAGATGAGGGCTATGAGTTTTCTCTCTCGGAAGAGACGCTCGACTGGGGGCCGATGATGGGCGCTCTCCTCAGCGACGTGCGCAAGAGCGTTTCAGTTGGTAAGATAGCAGCGAAGTTTCATAATACTCTGGTGGAGATGATCGTCGCCGTGGCGCGGCGTGTGGGAGAAGAGAGAGTGGTGCTGACCGGTGGGTGCTTTCAAAATAAATATCTGACGGAGCGGGCGATCGCCCGTCTGCGCGAGGAGGGCTTTCGCGTCTATTGGCACCAAAGAATTCCGCCCAACGACGGCGGGATCGCCCTGGGGCAGATCGTGGCGGCCGCAAGACCTAACCCCCTAGCCCCCTTCCCGAAGCGGGAAGGGGGAGCGATGCAAGGAATCACATGAAAGCTCGCAACATAGTCATCGGTCAAAAAGTAGATCCGATCAAGGTTCAACGCGCGAAAGAGCTACGACGCAGGATGCCCCCAGAAGAAGAGATGCTTTGGGAAGCGTTGCGAGCTAACCGCTTGGGCGGCCTACACTTCCGCCGACAGCAAATCATAAGCGGTTTCATTGTGGATTTTTACTGCCACGCTGCTAAGGTCATCGTAGAAGTTGACGGCACAGTCCATGAACGACAGGCCCAGGCCGATAGAGAGCGCGACCAGATCTTAACAGCGACCCGTGTCGGGGAGGGGCTGGGGGAGAGGTCATAATGTGCCTTGCCGTTCCAGGAAAGATCATCAGCATCAACGAGAGCGAAGACCCGATCTTGCGCACAGGGAAGGTGAACTTCGGGGGCATCGTCAAAGAAGTCAATCTCGCGTATGTTCCCGAAGCCCAAGTCGGGGATTACGTAATTGTCCACGTCGGCTTTGCGATCAGCAAGCTCGACGAGGCCGAAGCCCAGAAGACCTTCGAGTATCTGAGAGAGATAGGAGAGCTAGAAGAGCTCAAGACCCCAACCGACCAATGAGGAAGCTCAGAGGTCTGTACACTGACAATGCGGCACCGTTCATCTCTCTATGCGACTCTATTCAACGGATCTCTAGCGTGACGCTCACGCCGGTCAGCCATTCTTGCACAG
>JAPWVB010000102.1 GCA_028275205.1 Candidatus Acetothermia bacterium | reverse complement strand
ATTCAGAGACATCGCGTTCGCGGGCACGCCCTACGCCAAGGGCCCCGAAGGCTATATGGAAGATCTCGACAACATCACCCTCGACGACCTTCAGAATTTCTATCAGACGTACTATGCGCCCAATAATGCTGTCTTAGTCGTAGCGGGAGACGTGCGCCCCGACGAGGCGCTTTCGCTCGTGAAGAAGCACTTTGGAGGGATTCCCAAAGCCCAGACCCCATCGCCGACTCAGATCACGCTCCCTCCACAAACGCAGATGCGCGAGGAGACCCTGGAGATGGCCGTGCAGTTGCCCGTCATTATTGGAGGGTATCAAGTGCCGGGCAGCGGCCACCCCGATCAGCCGATCCTCGAGGTTGCGAGCTCTATTCTCTCGCGCGGGCAGAGCTCACGGCTTTATAAACAGTTAGTGCGGGAGCAGCAGATCAGCGTGGCCGCCGGGGGATTTCCCTTGGTCTTCAAAGACGTGGGCACGATGCTGATCTATGCGTTCTTCACCCCTGATAAGGACCCTGCGCAAGTCAAAGAAGCTCTCTTAACGGAGATCGAGCGCTTAGCAAGCGAGCCCATTGATGAGAAAGAGCTCCAAAAAGCGAAGAATCAACTCACGGCGCAATATATCTTTGGCTTGGATTCGCTCTCCAGCGTGGCCAACGAGCTAGCCGAAGCTGAGGTCATCTATGGCGACTACAGAGAGTTCGAGAAAGCGAAGACCAAATATGACGCGATCACCGCAGCGGACGTCCAGCGCGTTGCGCAGACGTACTTTAAGCGAGAGAATCTAACGATCGTGACGCTCAAGCCCGAAGGAGGCGCGCAATGAGACAGTTTACAGTTTGTGAGTCTCGGAGACCTAACCCCCTGCCCCCCTTCCCGGAGCGGGAAGGGGGAAGTTCTCCCCTCTCCGTGCCGGGGAGGGGTTGCCTTGTTGCTAAAGCATTGCTCGTCTTGCTCCTGCTCGGCTCCGTAGCTGTCTGGGCACAACAGAGCAATGTCGAGCCCATTCAGCTGCCCCCGATCAAGACGGTCACATTAGAGAACGGGCTCAAAGTGATCGTGATCGAGCAGCCGTCGCTGCCCATCGTGCAGTTCTCTCTACGGGTGCGCGCGGGAGCCATCCACGAGCCGACCGACCGCACCGGCTTAGCGACGTTCACCGCGATGATGCTGCGCCAGGGGACGACCAATAGAACCGCCGATCAGATCTCGGAAGCGATTGATTTTGTCGGCGGCTCGCTAGGGGCGAGCGCCGATGTTGAGCGTACCGACGTGACCGCTCGTGTCCTCAAGAAAGACTTCCAAGTTGGGTTGGATCTCTTAGCGGACATCGTGCAGAACCCCAACTTCCCCGAAAAAGAGATGGGGATCGTTCGCAATCAGCTCCTGGCGAGCGTGCGCGGGATGCGCGATGACCCATCAGAGTTGGCTTCAGCTCATCTGGACTTCGCGCTCTTTGGCACGATTCACCCTCTGGGGCGCTCCATGAGCGAGCAGAGCGTCAACGCCATCACGCGCGATGACTTGGTCACTTTTCACGGGATCTACTATCGGCCCAACAACGCCGTGCTGGCTGTGGCCGGAGACGTCAAAGCCGACGAAGTCATCGCTGCGGTGAAGAAAGCGTTTGGGAGCTGGCAGAAGGGCGACATCCCTCCGGCGCCCCTGCCGGAGCCCGTCAAGCTGCAGGGCTACAAAGTGCGCTTTGTCCACAAGCCCGGTCAGACACAAACCCACATCGAAATCGGGCACTTCGGGCTGGCCGTCACCGACCCAGATTATATCCCAACAGTGTTAGCTAACTACGTCCTGGGCGGCGGCGCGTTCTCGTCGCGCCTCTTGCAAATCATTCGATCCAAGGCGGGCAAGACCTACTCAATCTTCAGTTACTTCCCCAGCTACAGCTTCCCAGGGTACTTCAGAATCTCGACGTTCACGCGCAACGACCAAGCCTTCGAGACGCTCCAGCTTGTCTTAGACGAGTTCAAGAAGTTCAAGGAGAACGGGATCACCCAAGAAGAACTGCAAGCCGCTCAAGACAACATCGCCGGCAGTTACATTCTGAGACTAGAGACGCTCTCAGGGCTGACGACGACCATCCTCAATAACGACTTCTATGGATTTTCGATGGATCGGAGTCGGAACTGGCGCAAGCTGGTGCGCTCGGTCACTCTCGAGCAAGCCAACAAAGCGATCAAAGATCGCTTCGATCCGGACAATCTCGCGATCGTCCTGCTCAGCGACGTGAAGATCTTGGAGGGCAAGACGGAGCTATTGCCGGGCTTGCCCATAGAGAGCGTGGGTGTTGTGGACTGGCTGGAGCCGGTGACGGCGCGCGCCAAGCCGTATGCAGAATTTCTTGCGGCACTGGCAGCTCCCAAGGGCCCAACTCAGCTAGAGTGGAAAGCGCAGATCACCCCTGAAGCCAAGGCGCTCCTCGAGCGAGCGTTCGCCGCTCAGGGGGGCTTTGAGAGGGTCGCGCAGATCCGCGATACGTATGTTAAAATACGTGGCAGCCTCTTTCGTGGAGGGCAGGAGGCCAAAGTCGAGGGCGAAGTCTGGATCAAGCTTCCCAATAAGCTGAGACAGATTGTAAAATTTGCGGGCGGCCAAGTAGTCTATATCTATAATGGCATTCAGGGATGGGTCGAAGTTGGCGGTCGGATGCGCGATCTGCCCGCGCAAGCGCTCACCGAGCTCCGCGAGGCCATTGAGCTCGATTCGCTCTTGCTCTTGTGGAACATCGCTCGACCGGAGTACAAGTTCGAGATTGTCGGCACAGCTCAGGTGGACGGGCAAGAGACGCAGATCCTTCGCATGACCACCGATCAAGGGAAGTCGGCAGACTTCTACTTTGACACCGAGCGCTTCGTGCCCTTGAAGATCGTCACTCAGACATCAGAGGGCAAGACCAAGGAGCAACTGTTGAGCGATTATCGTCGTGTTGAAGGCTTCTGGGTGCCATTTGCCCTCAAGACGCTCGAAGACAAAGAGCTGACTGATAATGTCGAGGTCGTGGAGTTCAAAGTAAACACTGGCGTCGGGGACGAGCAGTTCGAGAAGCCGTGATAGACTTTCTCGAGGGCGAGGTCGTCGAGCTCACAGAGAATTCAGTGGTCTTGGCCGTCAATGGCGTCGGCTATCGTGTCGCTATTTCCAAGGCGACGGTGGAGGCGCTGCGCGGCCAGACCGGCCCCGTGAAGATCTATACGCACTTGCACTACACGCCCAACGATCTCGCCCTCTACGGCTTTGCCACGCCCGAAGAGCGCCAGCTCTTTGAGCTGTTGATCTCCGTCTCCGGGGTCGGCCCCAAAGTCGCCATGGGGATTCTCTCGGCGACGACGCCGCAATACTTCGCCGAAGCTATCCTTCAGAACCGACGGGATCTCTTGGAAGATCTGAAGGGCGTGGGGCGCAAGACCGCCGAGAGACTTATCGTCGAGCTCAAAGAGAAGATCGCTCAAATCCCGTTGCGGGGCGAGCCGACGCTCACGCCGGTGACGACGCAAGAGGAGCTTGCTATCAAAGCGCTGACGCGCTCGCTCGGTTTTAGCGAGCATGAGGCGCGCCGCGCCGTCGCGCGCGCCAAAGCCACCGGTGCGACAACAACAGAAGAGCTAGTGAAGAAAGCGCTGGCGCTGCTGTCGTAGCTCAACCTTTGAGCACGGCGTACAAGATCATGCTCACGAGGCTGATGAGCAACGCCCCAAGCAGCGCCCACCCGAAATTCTCTATCACGAACGCGGGTACTAA
>JAPWVB010000021.1 GCA_028275205.1 Candidatus Acetothermia bacterium | reverse complement strand
CTTGGCCATTCGAGCCGGCGACCTTGAGCGTTCCCTCACTGCCCTCACCCAAACTCGCAAGCAGAAGGCTGAAGAGATCAGTGCCCTGATGCGACAGATCTTGGGAAAGGCAGAACGCTTCCGTACCGAAGCCGTCCTCACTGACTCTCTCCTAGAGGCGCTCATCAAGGGAAATGTCGCGGTCAGCTTCGAAAGCTCCGGGGATTCTTCGTGGATCTTCTCCGTGTTAGTCTCGCTTCTGCCGTTCTTTTTCATCTTGGTATTGTGGTACGGGATGATGCGCCGGATGCAAGGGGAGGGCTCCAGTGCCCTCAACTTCGGGCGCAGCCAAGCCAAATTAGTCACGAAGGAGTACTCCCGCGTCACGTTCGATGATGTGGCGGGCATTGACGAGGTCAAGGAAGAAGTCCAAGAGATTGTAGATTATCTCAAAGACCCGCAAAAATTCACGCGCATCGGGGCGCAGATCCCCAAGGGGGTGCTCTTAGTGGGTCCGCCGGGGACGGGCAAGACGCTCTTGGCCCGTGCGATCGCCGGAGAAGCCGACGTGCCGTTCTTCTCGATCTCCGGGTCAGACTTCGTGGAGATGTTCGTTGGGGTGGGCGCGGCCCGGGTGCGCGATCTGTTCCGAAGGGCTAAGGAGGAAGCGAAGGGCAAGCGCGGCGTGATCATCTTCATTGACGAGATTGATGCCGTGGGGCGCAAGCGCGGTGCGGGGATCGGCGGCGGCCACGACGAGCGAGAACAAACGCTCAATCAGTTGCTGTCGGAGATGGACGGCTTCGAAAAGAACGAGCACGTGATTATCTTGGCGGCCACAAACCGCCCAGACATCTTAGACCCCGCGCTGTTGCGCCCAGGGCGGTTCGACCGCAAGATCACCGTTCCGCCGCCGGACTCCAAGGGCCGCGAAGCGATCTTGAAAGTGCACGTGCGCAACAAGAAGCTCGCCCCCGATGTCGATCTGAGGGTGCTGGCGCGGCGCACCCCGGGGTTTGTGGGAGCTGACTTAGAGAATCTCTGCAACGAGGCGGCGCTCCTGGCCGCACGGCGCAACAAAGAGTTTATAGATATGAAGGACTTCGAGGACGCGATTGACAGGGTCATCGCGGGGATCGAGCGCAAGGGGCGCTTACTCAGCGAGGAAGAGAAGGTGAAGATTGCTTATCATGAAGCAGGCCACGCCCTGCTGGGGAAGCTCCTTCCGAAAGCCGATCCCGTCCACAGAATCTCTATAGTCCCGCGCGGGGAGGCGTTGGGGTATACGCTCCAGCTCCCGCTCAACGATAAGTATCTCTTCACCAAGGAAGAGTTGCTCGATCGCATGACGGGGATTCTGGGCGGGCGAGCCGCCGAAGAGCTCGTCTTTGGCGAGATCTCCACGGGTGCTTATGACGATCTCAAGAAAGCTACGGAGATCGCCAAGCGCATGGTGGTCAGCTACGGCATGAGCGAGCGGGTCGGCCCCATCAATCTTGGGCAAGAGAACGGCAACGTCTTCTTGGGGGTCGACTTGGTGCTCAACCGCGAGCACAGCGAGAAGATGTCGGCGCTGGTAGACGAGGAGATCAAGAATATCATCGAGTCGTGCTATCGGCGGGCAAAAGAGCTGCTCCAGCGCAATCTTGCGGCGCTGCACAAGCTCGCCAAGCGTCTCTTAGAAGTCGAAGTGCTTGAGGGGGAGCAGCTCGATGCGTTACTGAAGGATTCGCTGGTGCTCCCGTCTCCGCCTCCCGCCCCGCAACCTGTATAATGTCAGTTGACTTTCTCTCCCCAAGCACCCTATAATTGAATTGGTGAAGTGAGGTGATTCTTCATGAGGGCTTCGTGGATCGCCTTAACGGTCGTCTTGCTCATCGGCATTCTCCCCAGCACGACGCAGGCTCAAGTGACCAGCACCGTAGATACTTCTGTTGGATGGCTCTCTCTCCCTCTGTCGGACTTAAATGCTCTCTTGCAGCAGCATAACTATCCCGGCATCAGTGAGCACTTCCTCTCGTTTGGGGTGCGCACAAGCTTCAGCGTGAAAGATATTGCTCTGCGACTAGGGTTGGGAGGTCAAGCGGCGTTCGCGCTCCCCACACTTGACCACAACGATCAGGCGGACGTAGAGTTTGTCTTTCTTTATGGCGGAGTGCTCGCAGAACTCGCCCAGAGCAGCCCGACTCTCGGGCAAATCTCCCTCGGTTCGTTGATAGGCATCGGCGGGGCTTTCCTCGATATAGAGCGATTCCATCGAGAGCCAGCGAATTTCGATGAGGCCCTGAGCGAGCTCGTCCAAGCCACTGGCCAATTTGCCCGCGGCTATTGGGTGGTGCAGCCCTATCTCAGCCTCTCCCTTCCCATTCCCCTGGAGCAGCTCAAGATCAAGTGGTCTAAAGGGGCTCTGAGAAGCAAGCCTATCAATCCTGAGCTCACGGTGACCGTCGGCTATCTCTATGCCTTCCCGTGGAGTGGCTGGGGGCTCAATGACAGCAATGGGAACAGCGGGGGAAGTTGGCTTGGTCCCTTGGATCGTCCCAGCGGCCCCATCGTCACGGTAGCTTTCCGTATGGATATTGCAAGCTTAGAGCGCCCTCATGTGGTGATTGATTCTATTCGTTACCGGGGTGACGACGAAGTCGTGACTCTTGTCAATCGAGGTCGTCGCGAGGTTGATCTCTCCGGCTGGCAGGTGGTCAGCAGCACCGCCGAGGACGACGAGCGGATCGCTCAAGTCTTCGTATTCCCGCAAGGGTGTGTGGTGCCCGCGGGCGGCAGGGTCCGAGTGCACTCCGGACCGGCGGTGCTGGGAAGGACGAACACTCCGTGTGGCCAAGCCGAGATTGATCTCTATGATCGTTATGCTGGAGTAGACTCAGAGGGCGCTGAGGTCTGGGATGACCGCGCTGATGCGGCAAGGCTTCGGGACGCCTACGGCGAAGAGATAGATCGTTGTGTCTACAAATCCAAACCGGAGTTGGATGCCACGGAGTGCCGCTAGCAAGCCCAAGTAAATCCTGATCTTAGGTTCGACGGGCTTCTGGATAGCATCTTGCATTTGTGAAAAGAATCTTGTAAGCTGCCCGCGAGGTGGTTCTCATGAAGACGACCGTGACTTCGCGAGGGCAGGCCGTTGTCCCGGCTCAGAAGGGGATCTCCCAGGGGCTCCATGCAAAACTCCTCAAGGAGCGAGAGCAGGAGCGGCGCCGTGGCTGAGCTCTACGTGTTGGACACCTCGGCGATCCTCGCCTTCACCGATCAAGAAGTCCGGCGGACGCCGGCTCAGCAAGTGCAAGCCCCATGAGGGGCTTCCATCTGGATAAGCCGGATGCTTTAGCATCCGGTCAGGGCTCTCATTCAAGAAGAGGGCGCCGTGATCAGGCGATCTGTGGCTCTGCTTGGCTCGACGGGCTCGATCGGGACACAAACGCTCGCCGTCATCGAAGCCCTCAATCAACGAGGGCATAATTTCTCGGTCGTCGCCCTGGCAGCGGGGAAGAATATCGAACTATTAGCAGCCCAAGCCCTGCGCTTCCGGCCCGCGCTCATCGCCATTGAGCGGGCTAAGGATATCCGCTATCTGAAAGATCTTGTAAAGACCGAGTGGAGCGGGGAGATCGTCGTTGGGGAAGAAGGGCTGCGGGCGGTCGCGACCCATCCTCAGGCTGAGCTTGTCGTCAACGCTCTTGTAGGCATCACGGGGCTGCTCCCCACCCTCGAAGCCCTCAAAGCTCATAAGATCGTCGCATTAGCGAATAAAGAATCATTGGTCGTGGGAGGACACTTGGTGAACCAGACTTCGTCTGGACTGTTCGCCTTCGCCAGCCAAAGGCTGGCGAAGATGTACGTCGAGCGAAGCTCGCGAAGTCTGGTCCCCATAGACAGCGAGCACAGCGCGATCTTCCAGATCATTGAGAATCTCCGTCAGCCCAGCGAGATCGAGAGAATTATCTTGACGGCTTCAGGCGGGCCGTTCCGCACCCGGCCCTTGGAATCGTTCGATACGATCACCGTCGCGGAAGCGCTCCAGCACCCCACATGGCAGATGGGAAAGCGCGTCACCATAGACTCGGCCACGCTCGTCAATAAGGCGTTTGAGGTGATCGAGGCCCACTGGCTCTTCGATCTGCCCTACGAGAAGATCTCGGTCTTGATTCACCCGCAGAGCGTGGTGCACGGCTTGGTCGAGCTGATAGATGGGACTCTTCTGGCTCATCTGAGCGCGACGGATATGAAGCTTCCCATTCAGTATGCCCTCACCTATCCGGAGCGGGAGCGCTCTTCGGTGGAGCGGCTCGATCTAGTCAAGCAGAAGTTAGAATTTGCGCCGGTAGGACGCGAACGCTATCCGGCGTTCTGGCTGGTGTGTGAGGCGGGGCGGCGCGGCGGCACCTTTCCCGCCGTCGCCAATGCCGCCGACGAGGTCCTCGTGCAGAAATTCTTAAATCGAGAGATCCCGTTTGTGGGGATCGCTCAGATATTAGAGCGGGTGCTCGCCGAGCACGAGGGCATCGCTGATCCTACGATCGAAGAGATCTTCGAAGCCGATCGCTGGGCCCGCCGGCGGGCTAGCGAGCTCGCCCAAGATTCGCTATGATAGAGCTTATGGAGAACGCACGGAAATGGTTCGCGGTGTCGGCTGTTTTGGTGCTGGTCTTGGTGCTCATCATCGCGCTCGATAACTACAATCAAGAGTGGAAGCGGTACCAGCGGGCGTATCTGACCAAGGTGCTCACTGAGAAGGTTCAGGCCCAAAAGGGCTCGCTCTCGCTGCTCGACCAGCTCATGATTGCCGTGCAAGCCGAGTCCAATCTCCAGATCAGAAAGGTCGTCACCGAAGTCGGCCGCAGCGCCGATCTGTGTATGACCTGTCATGCCAACGTCGGTGCCCCGGGGTTTGAGGCTGAGCCCCTCAAGGATCTCTTGGAGACCCATAGAAATCTCAAAATTATCGAGCAGTTGCCGTTCGATCAGGTGGGGTGCACGGCGTGTCACGGGGGCAACTCGCTCGCGCTGCGCTCCGAGCCGGCCCATCACGAGATGCGGACGCGCTTCGCCCAGATCTTTGAAGAGAGTATCGAGAAGCTGCGCTCGGATCGCTGGGCCGAGCGCCAGCGCGGCATCGAGCGCATCCGCTGGATGACCGCGAACGATTTCGGGTTCGTCTTTAATGCCCCTAAAGAGAAGCGCGAGGAGGCGATCGCGCGCATCATAGCGTGGTGGCAACTCCATAAAGATACGTTCTTGGTCGAGGGCTTTGGGGAGCGCAGCTCGCCCTTCCGCACCGAAAACCCCCAAGCAAAAATTATTGACCAGCGCACCGACGTCTCGATCGCCGGGGAGCCGTTGCAGTTTGTCGGCTCGGCGACGTGCGTGGCCTGTCATGGCCACCCGGAGATCAGCGACGTCTACATTCCCGAATCGAGCAAGCGCCACGTCGAAACGTGGTTCCGCCCGGAGTTCATGACGAGCAAGAATATCGAAGAGTTCAAAGACCATCCGTTCATAGACCAAGAGACCCTCAAGACGATGGACGTGACGTGCGAGGCCTGTCATGGCCCAGGGAGCGAATACACAAAGCTGATGCAGAAGGGGATGGCGCTGGAAGCGGCGGGCCAGAGCGTCGAGGCTGCGGCGCTCATCGGCAAGGCCAAGGAGATCGCGCGGGCCAACGCGCGGCAGAACATCAGCGAGCACGACCCCGCGACGGGGTACTCCCGCATCTGGGCGATCTTTGAGAGATTGATCGAGAAGGCCCTCGCGGCCAAGGGGCAGAACCGTCCCACCGAATAGCCAGAGTGCGCGGAACTTGGTACAATAAAGTCAGAGTATTCTACTCGGATTTTGGAATCATTATGAGAGTGACGCGCAAGAGCGATTACGGGTTGCGGGCGCTGTGTACCCTTGCTCGCCAGTACAATGGGGAGCCGGTCTCCATCGGGCAGCTCTCCGCGGAGCACAAGATTCCCGAACCGTTCCTGGA
This sequence comes from Candidatus Acetothermia bacterium, assembly GCA_028275205.1. Classification (GTDB taxonomy): domain Bacteria; phylum Bipolaricaulota; class Bipolaricaulia; order RBG-16-55-9; family DRXL01; genus JANXCC01. The sequence continues at coordinate 9,352 of JAPWVB010000021.1, read as the reverse complement.
GAAGATCATGCAGGAGCTGCGGGAGCACGGCTTGGTCGAGGCGACCCACGGGCGCGGCGGCGGCTATGTCTTGAGCAAGCGCCCGTCCCAGATCTCGCTGCGCGAGATCGTCCAAGCCCTCGACGGCCCCATCGCCCTGGTGACCTGCCTAGACCCAAACCTCAAATGCTCCATCGAGACCAACTGCCCCACCAGCTCCATCTGGGAGATCATCAATCAGAAGCTCGACGAATATCTCAATTCGCTTACCTTGAGCGATGTCATCAATATGCAACAATCTGAGCGAGTGAAGGTGTCATCATGACCCTGAGCGAGCGTGCCCGTGCAGCCCTCCAGGCGATAGAGATTCCTCGTGCTCGTCGGTCTTTAGGTGATCTCGTGGAAAATCTCTCGATTGACGGGAAGACGGCGCATGTTCGAATGCGGCTGCTGCCGGCGTATGTGTCGAAGTCGCAGCTCAAGGCGTGGGCTGAACAAGCCCTCAAAACCCTCCCCGAGATCGAAGCCGTGCACATCGAGTTTGCCCAGACCCCACGGCAAGCTCCCCGCGTCGCCCGCCCCCCACAGAAGCTGAGCTTCCCTCAGATTGCCCATATTGTCGCGATCTTCAGTGGCAAGGGCGGGGTGGGCAAGAGCACCGTCGGCGTCAATCTTGCCGTGGCGCTCGCCCAGCTCGGCACCCGTGTGGGGCTCTTCGATGCCGACGTGCACGGGCCCAATATCCCTACTCTCCTGGGGCTCGCCGAGCCGCCAGCCGTCCACGCCGGAAAACTCATCCCCATCTGCAAATACGGCGTCCACGCCATGTCCATCGGGCTCTTGGTTGGGGGAGGGGATCCGCTCATCTGGCGCGGCCCCATGATCTCGAAAGCGATCAATGAGCTCTTAGAGAGCACGGCCTGGCCGGAGCTCGATTATCTGATAGTAGACATGCCCCCAGGGACCGGGGACGCTCAGCTTGGGCTTGCTCAGGATGTTGAGCTCTCTGGGGCGATCGCCGTGACGACCCCCCAAGAAGTGGCGCTCTCCGATGTGAGACGGGGCATCGGGGCTTTCCAGAAGCTCAATGTGCCCATCATTGGGATCATCGAGAATATGGCGTACTATCTCTGCCCGCAGTGCGGGCACAGAGCATATATCTTCGGGCAAGGGGGCGGCGAAAAAGAAGCCCAGAGACAGAATATGAAGCTCTTGGGGCAGATTCCCTTAGATCCGAAGCTGCGCGAGCTGGGCGACGCCGGGGTGCCCATCGTGATCGCTGCGCCGTCGTCGCCTGCCGCTGTGGAATTCTCTCGCATTGCCCAAGCCGTCCACACATACTTTCACAAGGGGTGATCGGACAATGACTGCCGACGAGATCCGCGAAGTGATCCGCGAGAACGTCTTCGACCCGGAGCTGGGCTACAACGTCGTCGATTTGGGATTGCTATACGACGTCGAAGTGCGCGATCGAAACGTCCGGCTCGAGATGACCCTCACCACCGTGGGGTGCCCGCTCTACGAGCAGATCCAAGCCGACTGCGAGCGCGCGATCAAGGAGCACTTCGGCGAGGACGTCACCGTCGAAGTGGATTTTGTCTTTGACCCGCCGTGGAGCCCAGAGATGATGTCGGAGGAGATTCGCGCGGAGATGGGATTCATCTAAATGTCTCTCTGTGTCTATTGCAGCAGACGAGCGGGCAAGCGAGCCTGCCCCGCGCTGGGAGGAGTGATCTGTCCCACATGCTGCGGGCAGCATCGCGGGGTTGAGATCAGCTGTCCCATCAGGTGCCGATATTTTAAGGAGCACGAGAGCTATCAGCGAACGCGGCTCGCCGAAGAATTTCACGCCCTCTGGATTGCCAAGACCGAGCCCCTCTCTAAAGCCCGCAAAGAGCGAGTGATCAATTTTCTCATGACAGCTGAGATGCTCATCTATCGTTTCTATCGGGAGCGTGGGGTGGGCAGAGATAGCGATGTTCTTGAGGCGTGGGAGACGGTGCGGCGGCGATTCAGCCCAGTGATGGTCGTCGAGGCGGGGATGACGGCTCTGGCGAGCCATCTGTGGGAAGGGCTGCAGGAGTATCTTAAGAAAGAATCGTTGACAGCAGCAGAAGCCCTGGAGGGCATCGAGACAGAGCTAGATATCTTCAGGGCCTACGCAGACCCAGCTCAGCCAAGAAGATATCTTCATGGGCTTTTCGGGCACGTCGAGCGATATTTTCAGCTCCCCGAGGAACTGAAAGAGGCCCCGTCGCTCATTGCGATCCCGAAGATCATTGCCACGGAATGACCCACTCCCACTGGGGCCCGCGGAAGTATTGCCCGATGATGATGAGCGTGATCACCGCTCCAACTAAGAAGACGAAGAGCGCCGTGGTCACGGGACGATCTCGCAGGCGTCGCCCTACGGGTTTGGTCTTGTCTTTTCTCCAAAACTCCAGATATGGCTCGATGTAGGGGATCGCCATCAGAAGCAATATGAAGAGCGCGGGCGCAATCACCCCACCAATGGCGACACTCGTCAGAGGCCCGATGTTCGGCGAGATCGCCAACAGCTCTTGAATCCCTACGAAGTACCACGGAGCTTTCTCGGGGTTGGGCGTGAACGACGGCGTCGCTGGCTCTTCCAGCGGCGCGTCCCGGGAGACTGCATAGATCCCCAAGCCTGCCGTCAGCAAGAACAGAATCGTGAACGCCACGTAGAGAAAGTACGGGTAGGTGATGATCTCTTCTTCTTCGGCGGGGAGGCGCCGCTCGAACGCCTCCAAAATCTTTTTGATCTTCTCATCGGTCAGCTCGAATTTTGTCGGGATCTTCTGGGCTGTATGGTCTTTGGCTATGTAACTAAAGATGGCGTACAACGCCTCAACATCGTGGGGATCGCCCCCGCCCTCTAAGAGAACCTCAACGCGATGACTCAAGTCTTTGAGTCTCTGGGCAGTGATCTTTTGTGAGGAGGGAAGCTGGCTGAGGGGGATCTTTTCGACAGCGTAGGCTAAGACATCTCGCACGAGCTGCGGCTCGATCTGGATCGCCTCGGCGACTTCGTAGCCGGGGACCTCGACTTCTATATCTTGGGTGACGTTAATCTGGCAGGAGAGCCGCCAGCCCTTGGCCAGTTGCTCTTCGCCCAAGACTTCTCGCTCGTTTTGGTTAGGCTCTCCCCCACCCTTGAGAACTCTCACAGCGCAAGTTGAGCACTGCCCTTGGCCCCCGCAGGTCGCGGGGAGTTGATCGTCGTAGCGATGCTCTTGGATGAGTTTTAAGAGATTCGTGCCTGGGCGGACGTCAAACTCTTTCTGGCCGAGGATGACGACTTTGGGCATATATATTAACCTCTCCCCTAACCCCTCCCCGGCACGGGGAGGGGAGTTCCCCCCTTCCCTTTGAGGGAAGGGGGCCAGGGGGTTAGGTCACCTTCCTTCAGCAGCCGCTTGCTTGAGTCGCTCGAGGACGGGCTTGCCGCCGGGGTAGCACCCGTCTATCTTCGCCTTGCCCGCTGCGAGAGCTTCCGCGAACTCTTCGCACGTTGGATAGCCACATGCTAGGCAATCGAACCCTGGCAAGACTGCTCGCAGCTTGGCGGCTGCGGGAGAGAGCGCCGGGGCCTTGGGCGCTTCTTCGGCAGCCTTGCCCGCGACCTTGGGCCAGTTCATCACTAAGGGCTTAAACAGCTCGATCTTCAGGTCGTTCTTCAGTGAGATCTGACACGACAGCACCCAGCCCTCCTTGCGGAGCTTGTCGCTCAAGGGGCCGAGCATCGCTGGGGTGATCTGCTCCGGCTTGAGACCTTCTAAGACTTTGACGCGACAGGTCGCGCACGTGCCCTTGCCGCCGCATTGAGCAAAGAGATCGTACCCGGCTTTCTTGAGGGCTTGCATTAAGTTCTGCTCTAAGGGCAAGACCAGCTCGTTGCCGTCGTTGACGATAGAGACTTTCGCCTCGCCCTCGACTGTGAGCAGGTTCTTGACCAACCCCAACACAAGAGCTACCGAGATGGCCATGAGGGCCATCGTGGCTACCGGCACAATGTAGACCATATCTAGACCACCAAGCTTTGCCAGACTTCGTCTGGACTATTCGTCGTGCCGCCGCAGGCGGCACGGTGTCCGGTCCAGGCGAAGCCTGGTCATCCTCCAAAGTCGCGAATATTGATCATTCCCGAAAAGCCGACGAAGCTCATAGCCATCAGCCCAGCGATAATCAGGGCGATCCCTGGGCCTTTGAGCCCTTCGGGGATCGGGGCGAAGCGCAATCGTTCACGGATCGCGGCCATGAGAATGATCGCTAAAGCCCAGCCCACCCCGCCCCCAAACCCGTAGGCGACGCTCTCCATAAAGCCGAGATTCCACGTGGCAAGGGCAAAGAGCACGCCGCCCAAGATCGCGCAGTTGACGGTAATCAAGGGCAAGAAGATCCCCAAAGAGTTATAGAGCGCCGGAAGGAAGCGCTTCATGAACATCTCCACAACTTGTACCAAGAACGCGATGGTCACAATGTAGACGATCAGCGAGAGATACCCAACCCCAAGGGGATCGAGAATGAAGTGCTTAATCAGCCAATTGACAGGCAAGGTCATCGTCAGCACGAAGATCACTGCCATGCCCATTCCCGACGCCGAAGCGTACTCCCCAGAGACCCCGATGAACGGACAGATCCCCAGAAACGTCGTGAGCAGAATATTGTTCGTTAAGATCGCGCCCAGCACAATGAGAAAGATGTCCATAGTCTACGCGCCACCTCCGATCTGGCCCCCTGGCGAGAAGTGCTTCACGATCCCAACGTAAATCCCTACGAGCAGGAACGCCCCCGCCGGGATGATCATAATCACCCAGGGGGTCCAACCACTGAAGATCTGAATCCCAAAGAGGCTGCCAAAGCCCAGTAGCTCCCGCACGATCCCCAGCAGCGTCAGGGACATCGTGAACCCCAGCCCCACGCCCAGGGCGTCGAGCGCCGACAGCCCAGGGCTATTTTGGCTGGCGAAGGCTTCCGCCCGCCCCAGCACGAAGCAGTTCGTAATAATCAACGGGACGTAGGGCCCCAACGCCGCCGACAGCGGCGGCAGATACGCCCGCAAGAAGATGTCAACGATCGTCACCCAGAACGCGATGATGATCATATACGAGGGGAGCCGCACTTCCGCAGGAATAATCGTGCGCAGGGCGGCGACCGTCGCGCTCGACGCGACCGTGGCGATGAGGGTCGCCAGCCCCTGGGCCATCCCATTAATCGCCATGTTGGTCGCACCCATCGTGGGGCACATGGCTAAGATCATACGGAACGTGGGGTTGTCGTCCCAGATGTCTTGGACGAGCTCCTTCCAGCCTTTGGTCTGGGGCAGCCGCTGCGTCAGGGGGATCGCCGGTGCCGATGCGCGCTGCATCACTGCCGTCTTTCCTTCTGCCATGATCTCTCACTCCTTCACAAATACGATCTTTCGCAGCTTCGCGATCGTCTGGTTGAGCAGGTCCCGCACGGTCGTGGACGTGTACGTCGCCCCGGTGATAGCGTCGAACTGATATGGGGCTTTAGGGGTATTGGGGTCGCGGAACTTCACAAACTCGATGCGCGGCTCGGTCTTCATCCCCTTAAACTGGCTCCAGAACTTCTCTTCGGTCATGCGGAAGCCCAAGCCAGGGGTCTCGCCGATCTCGAAGGTGACCACGTGAGCCCCGATGATCTCCGAAAGATCGGGCTTAAGGGCCACTTGCATGGCGACTAATCCCTGAAAGCCGCTCCCTTGAATGCGAATGACGTACGCCGACAGCTCTCCGCCGATCTTGTCTTTGTAGACCTTCCAGTAGGTGAAGCTGTCGGCCTTGATCTCCTCGATGTGCTCTTTGAAGTACTGATCGACTTGGGCGGGGGAGAGCTTGGGCAGCCCCTCTTGGGGGAAGAGCTCTTCGGCGGTATACTCGCCCAGGGCGACGAGAATGCTCGAGCGCAGCCGGGCCTTGGCGTTGGCTTCGATGGTCGCTTTCGTTACTTCATTGACGACCGCGAGCAGCCCTCCGGCTATAGCAGCGATGGCCGTGAGCACGATGATCATTCTCCACTCGTGAGGGCCGATCAGCTTCTTCTTTTTAGCTTTTGCAGCCAAGAGAGATCACCTCTTTTGAATGGCTGGAGCTGAGAAGCTCTTAGGGATCGTAAATCTGTCGATCAAGGGGGTGAACATATTCCCAATCAAGATCGCAAACGTCACCCATTCGGCGTAGCCGGTCAGGCCGCGCCCCAACACCGTCAAGACTCCCAACATTATACCGAAGATCCACCGCCCGCGAACGGTCATGGGGCTGGTGACAGGGTCCGTCGCGTTGAGAAACGCCGCAAAGAGCAAGCCCCCACTCAGCACAGCGTAGATGCCGTCGGGGAACCTCGCAGGGGCGATGAAGCTGAGGAACTGCGAAGTCAACCCGGCACTGACGATCATCACGATCGAGACGCGCCAGTCAATGACCCGGGTGTATAAGAGATAGAATCCGCCCAATAGCACTAGGAGAGCCGAAGTCGCTCCCAAGACATCCGCGCGGCCAAAGCCCGTCACGAGCGTAAACAGATCGGGATTGGCAATATCCGCGGAATTGAACGCACCCAAGGGGGTCGCCTTAGCGATGGCGTCTACTCCCTTTACGGATTCCGGCGACCAGTGCAGAAAGCCCCCTAAGCCATCGGTGAGAGGATTAAACGGGGTATACCATCGGGTAGTCATGGCCGAAGGGAACGCTAAGAGCAAAAATGCTCGCCCGCTGATCGCAGGGTTGAAGATGTTATACCCCGACCCGCCAAAAAGCTCTTTGATCCCGATAGCGAAGAAGATCCCCACCGCGACCATCCATAGGGGCAACGTGGGCGGGAGCGAGAGCGCATAGAGTATACACGTCACTAGAAGCCCCTCGGTGATCTCATGTCTGCGAATCGCACAGAATGTGAACTCGACGGCCATCCCGACAAGATAAGACAGCACAATGATTGCGAGCGAGCGCCACCCGTAAAAATAGATGCTCGCGAGGGCAAGGGGAATGCAGACGAGGATGGGGCTTCCCATGTAGCGCTGCATTCCTAAAGCGTCGCGAATATAAGGGGCTTGGCGCGCAGCTTTATCGCTGCCGCCAAAGACAGAGTCTTTCACACCCTCGACAAGAAGAGCTAAGCCTTCCCACTTTCGTGCTTGCAGCTCGTGATGAGCTCTCTCGAAAAACTGATAGATTCTGTCTTTCAGCATCGGTCACTCCTTAGCTTGAGAGGATCTTGCGTTTGCCCTCGCGGATCTGCTCCAGAAGCGGGATCTTGCTGGGGCAGACGTAGGCGCAGAGCCCACACTCGATGCACGCAAAGAGATCGAGCGCTTGGGCTTCGCTCAGCAACCCATTGGCTGAGTACTCCCCAAGCAGCGCCGGCACGAGATTCTGTGGGCAGACGTCCACGCAGTAGCCGCACTTGACGCACGGTCGTGGGTTGCCGTTGAGGCTCGTCGTCGCTCGCTTGTACCGCACCCACGGCAAGCTCACATAGACCCCGGTGAACGAGTCGCGGTCGAAGCCCGGCCCGGCCACCGGGAGGAGCTCCGGCTCAGCTTCCCGCAGGACAATGATCGCTGGGGTCTCCTTGACGATGGGGATCTCTAGATCGCCTACGGCAGATCCCCGCAAGACGCTCCCGATCACGATCCGCCCGTTACACCGAAGATTTTTCTCTAAGAGATCCCCCACGGGGGTGCCCACACGAACGCGATAATTCCCAGGCTCCTTCACCGCCGAGCCCGCTACGGAGACGACGCGCTCCACGAAGGGCTTCCCCTCGACGACGGCTTCATACGCCGCGACGCACTGTTGAACGTCCTGGACGACGCATCCGACATCCGTCGCATAGCCCCGCTGGGGCAGCAGCAACCCCAAGAGCGTGCGCACGAGCACGGCGTCGTCGCCCTGGGGGTACTTGGGGCGCAGCTGATGGATCGTACACCAATCGTAATATTCAAAGCGCTCAATGAGTTCTTCATAGATTCTCGGCTTGTTGTAAGCTAGGCCAATGTGGACTTGGACGTTGCCCAGGGCCGCTCGCAAGATTTTGATGCCTTGGACAAACTTCTCAAACTCCTCGTAGAGGAGCTGATCGGTCGCCTCGCAGAACGGCTCCGTCTCCACAGCGTTGATGATGAGATAACGAATCTTCTCGGGTGTGGCTGGGGCGGAGTGATAGACGGTGGGGAAGCCCGCTTGGCCCCCGCAGGTGACCCCGGCCTCATAGAGAATTTTTCCGAGCTCTTCGGGCGGAAGCTTCTCGTAGTTGGCCGGACGCTCAAGCAGCTGCCACTCGTCTGTGCCATCGGACTCGATGATGACGGTAGTGGCCTCACCGCCCAAGGGGTGGGGGCGCTTCTCGATCTTGACGACCCTGCCGGAGATGCTCGCGTGCACCGGGGTTGAGGGCTTGTGGGGATCGGGCTCAGTGCGCCCGATGACCTGCCCCGTCTTGACGCGATCGCCCTCCTTGACCGTGGGCGCGACTTCGGCGGAGAAGCCCTGGCGCAGCGGGATGAGCACTCTTTTGGGGAGGGGCGCGGCCTTCAGCCTTACCCCCCGCGGCGTCCCCTCAAAGAGCCCAAAATAGTGTCCGCCCTTAAACGTCTTGAGTGATGCTAAGACTGCCATCTAGCGTCGCTTCCTTTCTTCGGTCCAATAGGGCTTGCTGTACTCGTCCTTGCGAATCCTCCAGAAGTGAAAGGCGATCAAGAAGATCATGGCCATGGGCAGCACAAAGACGTGAATGACGTACCACCGCGAGAGCGAGGGCTGCCACAGATCTGTCCCGCCCAACAGTACCTGCTTCACATACGGCCCAATGAAGGGCGTGCCGTCGGCGATGTTGCTGGCGATCTTGGCCGCATAGTAGCCCAGCTGATCCCAGGGCAATATATACCCGCTGAACGCAAAGAGCACCGTTATGACTAATAAGAGGACTCCGATGACCCAGTTGAACTCGCGGGGGCGTTGATACGATCCGGTAAAGAAGACCCTGAGCATATGGAAGAAGACGGCGAAGACCATCAGCTCTGCAGCCCACTTGTGCATGTTGCGCATCCACCGTCCCAGCGGGACGGCGTTGACGATCTCGCGGATGGAGTCGTAGGCGCGTTCGACCGAGGGCACGTAATAGAACATCAAGAAGACCCCAGTTATAGTCAAGATCACAAAGAGCCAGGTGGAGATCACGCCCATCCAGAGCCAGTTATAGCTGAGGCGTGCGGACTCCCGATGGATCTTCGCTGGCAGTATATGCACGAAGAAGTTGCGGCGGTTCATGGCGAGGCGGTCGGCCTCGGTCTGGGGCAGCCCCTCGCGCCGGAAGATCGAGAGCCAGACCC
>JAPWVB010000099.1 GCA_028275205.1 Candidatus Acetothermia bacterium | reverse complement strand
CGAGTGGTGATCCGACAAGGCGACATCTATTGGGTTGATCTTGGTCCACCCACAGGGTCTGCGCCAGGCTATCGTCATCCCTGTGTGGTCATTCAAAACGATCTCTTCAACCGCAGCCGCATCAACACAGTTGTCGTCTGCGCCCTGACCTCCAATCTCAAGCGTGCCAAAGCCCCAGGGAATGTCTTACTCAATGTGGGTGAAGGGAACCTGCCCAAGCGCAGTGTCGTCAACGTCTCGCAGATCTTAACAGTTGACAAGTCTCAACTTGGCGAACAGATCGGAAGACTATCAGCCCAACGGGTACGTCAGATCCTCGACGGGATACGCCTCGTCCTAGAGCCACGGGAGTGAGGAAATTCCCTCATCTGGAGCTCGTATCTCTCCTCCAAGAAGCGCAGGACCCGCGCGTCTAGGAACTGAGAGTCCTTCTGCAGGCGCATCTCCAAGTTCTCCGTATTGTGAAAGTCTATGAGCGCCTGGCGCGTCGCCCCGTCCAGCTTGCCATGAGGCTCCCCGTGGTAATACCCTAACGCTTTGAGCATCGTCTGCACGCGCTGAAGCACAGCCGCGCTGAGCTTCACCCTCCTCCTTGTGGGCCCGAAGTAGAGCTCATGCAGATCCAACAGCCGCGCCAGCTCCTCGATGGGCTGCGGATGATCGTCCACGCGCAAATCAATCATTCTATCAGTGAATTCCCCGTAGCCGCCCCTCTCTTTGACTACGATCAGGGCCGCCGACTGCTGGCCACGCCGGTCGCCCCCTGCCCGCTGCCCTGCGCGCAGCGCTTCTAAAAGTTTCTTCCACAGGGGGCCGCGCGCTCCCTCGAACGCCTGAGCCATCGCCTCGACGGTCTTGCGGCTCACCAAGAGATTGCCCTGCACCGCAAAATTCTTCCCCACGATATGTCCGGCCCACGGATAGCACTCCTTGCCCGTAAACGCTGCCGCCCGCCCCTGAGCGTCTACAATCCCAACTTGGCGATGCTCGCGCCCCTCATCGGTCTCTAAGAGCTTCTTCAGCGTCTCTTCGGCGGAGAAGCCCAGCTTTAACATCGCTAAGCCGCGTGGGCCATAGCTCGTATTCGCATACGCCTGGGTGGCGATCGCGCCGACGTTCGCTTCTGCCCAGGGCACAATGGCCCCTACCGCTAAGAACTTCGACTGCACTGCCACGCCCCACTCCCCGGCTTTGACATCACACGCCACGATCGAGAACGTCGCCAGCATAGACCCTCCAATCTTCTATTCCGTGCTTTCCGTCCCCTTCCGTGCTTTCCGTGATTCTAACAACGCCCTCCAGCGCTCCAGACGCTCTTTGATCTCGCGCTCGTAGCCCGCATCCTTGGGGTGATAGAATCTCTTGCCCTGGAGACTCTGGGGCAGACACTCCATCGGCGCGACTCCTTCGGGGAGGCTGTGCGCGTACTGATAGCCCTTCCCGTAGCCGACTTCTCGCATCAATTCCGTGACCGGGTTTCTCAGGTGCAGCGGGACGGGCTCGTTGCGCGTCGTCTCCACCGCTTCGCGGACTTCGCCAAATGCTTTATAGACAGAGTTACTCTTGGGCGCTGTGGCGAGATAGATCACGGCCTCGGCGAGCGCCAGCTCCCCCTCCGGCGAGCCCAAGAAATCATACGCATCCTTCGCGGCCACGGCTACAGAGAGCGCCTGCGGATCGGCCAGCCCGATGTCTTCGACGGCCATGCGGATCAGCCTTCGCGCAATGTAGAGCGGGTCTTCGCCCCCAGCGAGCATCCGCGCCAGCCAATACAACGCCGCGTCGGGGTCAGAATTTCGCACGCTCTTGTGCAATGCGCTGATCAGATTATAGTGCTCCTCCCCGGCCTTGTCGTAGAGGGGGAGCTTGCGCTGGGCTATCTCTTGGACGGTTTTTAGATCAATAATCTCTTTCGTCGCCTCGGCGGCCAGCTCCAAGAGATTGAGGGCCCGTCGGGCGTCCCCATCGCAATACTGGGCGATAAACTCTTCAGCCTCAGGGGTGAGCTGCAGATTGCGCGATCCCAAACCGCGCTCCCGATCTGTCAAAGCCCTTCTGAGAATCTTTTTTATGTGCTCCGGGCTGAGGGGCTGCAGCACGAAGACCTGCGAGCGCGACAGCAACGGCGCAATGATCTCAAACGAGGGGTTTTCAGTAGTAGCCCCGATTAAGATAATCGAGCCCTCTTCGACGTAGGGCAGAAAGACGGCTTGCTGCGCTTTGTTGAATCTGTGAAGCTCGTCCACGAAGATCACGTCGCGCGTCTTATAGCTCAAGAATTTTCGCTTGGAGCGCTCCATCGCGCCCTGAATCTCTTTGATTGAAGAGCGCGTGGCGCTGAACGCCAAAAAATCTGCGCCGCACGAGCGGGCGATGATCCAGCCTAACGTCGTCTTCCCCGTCCCCGGCGGGCCCCACAAGACGAGCGAGCGAATCTCGTTCTGCTCGATCATCCTTCGGAGGGGTTTATCTGGGCCGACCAAGTCCTCCTGGCCCACGAACTCTTCTAAGCTCTGAGGGCGCATCCGTTCGGCCAGGGGCGGGCGCTTGGCGCCGGGCTTCATCATACGAATATTCTAAGCTGGCGTTGAGGTGGGGGCAAGCCAGGGCTGTCAAGCCCCCACCCTGGCCCAAGATGCGCGATCTTCCCGCGCATTCGCAGGACAAACTGTCAGACTACAAACCCAAATGTATATAATGAACTCACCCCAAGGCGGGAGGGATGGGCATGGAGCATCCATCGCCGGCCTCAGTGTGTCAGAAGGGGTGCTTGCTGGAGGGGGTGCCTCCGCAGAGGCTTCCGCCATGCCAAAGGTATCAACGTGGGGAGCGGATCGCTCCCAAAGATGGCATTTTTTTGATCTGTCGCGGGCCGCTGGGGTGCTTGTGGGGGCCAGAACCGGAGCGGAGCTGCTTAGAGATTCTCGGCCCAGGGGATGTGTGGGAGAGCTGGGAGTACGCTGCGAGGGAGTGCCAGGCGTGGGCCTTGGGGGAGGTTCGGGGGTACTCGCTCCAGCGGGCGCAGTGGCTGGAGCTGCTCCGCAATCCCATCGTCGAGGAGCGCTTGGTGAACTGTATGTGTCAGCGATCGCGGCGGCAGAGCGAGTGGCAGCTGGTCTTGGCGCGGGGGAGCGTGCGGGCGCGGCTGGCCTGGCACCTGGTAGACTTGGCGCAGCGCTTTGGGGAGCGCGATGAGCGGACTAAAGAGATCTTCGTCCCCATCGCTCTGACGCAGGAGCAGCAGGCGCAGCTGATCGGGGCGACGCGGGCGCGGCTGTGGGAGGCGCGGCGGGAGTTCGAGCACAAGAGGTGGCTGATCTGCGGTCCTGAGGGTTTTTGGGTCCGCAACGAGGAGGCCTTGCGGCGGCAAAGCCTCGAAGCATTCTAGCATTTCCCTCCTAGCGCCCAAGCAGTGCAGCAGCTCGCGCAAGAAAGTCCTCCAGTCGCCCGCTGAACGACTGTATGCGCCCGCGCTCATCATGCAGATGGTGGGGGAAATGCGCGAGCCTGCGCCTCCGATAGTCCACTCGATGGTGGGGCAGCGGATCAGCGCGCAACAGGGCGCGGCTGCCCTCTGCCACAAGCACATAGCTGTAAAACGCAACAATCAGCTCATGCTCGCGCATCTCGTATTCCTCCCGGATCTCCACGCTGTGTCGCGGGGGAATGGCGATGTGCGCCTGCAAGGCCCCAGACAGGACCGCTAGTTCAGCTGCCTCAAGAAATTCCTCGTGGAACTCAGGTGCTGGCTGAAGATACCGGTTGATCAGATCATAAACATGCCAGCAGCGCTCGGCGATCCGGCGCCGCCGCTGGACATCACGGGGCAAGGGCTGTGGCTCCTTCGGCCGA
>JAPWVB010000098.1 GCA_028275205.1 Candidatus Acetothermia bacterium | reverse complement strand
TGCACATTGTGTACCTCACGAGCATGGCGGAGCGCGCGGGCTTTTGCAAGCATTCCCGGAGAGATATCGACGCCCACAACCTCGCGGGCGCAGGGCGCGCACACGAAGCTCACTAGTCCCGTCCCGCAGGCCACATCGAGCACACGATCATCAGGGCGTATTTGAGCGAGCTGCACGAACTGCTCTAGCATAGCGCGCTCCTGCGCCGAGAGCTCGCGGCGGAACCAGCGCTCGGCCTGACGGTCAAACTCCTCCTGAACCAGTAAATCCCGCGGATCCATGCCCTTAGGGTATAACACTTCCGCGTCTCTTCTTCAAGTCGGTTGACAGCTTCCCCGTCGTCTAGGTACGATGTTTTTACTCTGTACTATGGGGAGGCATTATGAGAGAGATGAACTGGGCAGCGTTAGGCAAGGAGACAGCACAACTGCTCTCGGAGCTCATCCAGATAGATACGACAAACCCACCGGGAAACGAACGGGGAGCGATCGAGTATCTGCAGAAGAAGCTCGCTGCCGAAGGGATCCATAGTGAAATCTTCGCTAAAGATCCAAAGCGCCCCAATCTCGTGGCGCGGCTGCGAGGAAAGCGCCCCGGCAAGAAGCTCTTATTGCTTTCGCATGTGGACGTCGTTCCCGCGCCCGATCCCACACGATGGAAGTATCCCCCCTTCAGCGGAGCCATCGCCGAGGGGTACGTGTGGGGTCGCGGCGCCCTCGATATGAAGGGTATGACCGCGATAGAATACTCAGTCTTTGTGCTCTTCAAGAGAGCACGCCTTGATTTTGCCGGGGAGCTCATCTTCGTCGCGACCGCCGACGAAGAGCAAGGGTCCACCTACGGAGCGGCGTGGCTCGCTCAAGCGCATCCCGACCAGCTTCGCGCCGATTGGTGTCTGACTGAAGGCGGCGGCATGCCCCTCCAAATCCGCAATAAAGTCTTCTACACTATCGAGAGCGTGGAGAAGGGCCTCTGGTGGGTGCGCGTGCGCGTGAAGGGCTCCTCAGGGCACGGCTCGCTCCCACACCCTGATAACGCCCTTGCCAAAGCCGCGTATATTATCGATCAAGTCGCGCACTATAAGTTCCCCAAGAAGATCGCCCCGGCGGTGCGCGAGTTTATTCTGAGAGCGAGTGACGCTCTGGGGCCAGAGATCAAAAAGTTTGCCCTCACGCTCGTCGATGAGTCTTCTGAGGGCGAACTGCCCTCATTGCCCTCAGACGCTCCCATCAGCACAACGCTCCTGAACGCCCTCGTGCGCACGACCATCTCCCCAACGATGATCCGCGCGGGCATCAAAGAGAACGTCATCCCCGACAGCTGCGAGTTTGTCTTAGACTGCCGGCTCGTGCCGGGCTACACCCAAGAGAAAGTGCGCGAGACGATCCTCGAGCTTGCCGATAGATATAAAAACGACATCGAGATCGAGACGATCCAATCCCACGAAGCTTCCGAGTCGCCCATTGATGACCCATTCTATAAGCTCATCGAGCAGACGGTGAGAGAAGAGCTTCCCGGCGTGGAGACCCTCCCGGTGATGTTAACTGGGGCGACGGACTCGCGCTTCGTGCGCGAGCTGGGCGTAAGATCCTATGGGTTCTGCCCGCTCTCCACGAAGATGAGCCTCGCCGATCGCGAAAAGCTCATCCATAACGACAACGAGCGTATAGATCTTGAAAGCTTAGAGTTGGGGGTGCGGCTGCTGAGCACGATCGCCCATAGGGCCTTGGAGGCAAAATAATGACCATGACCCCAGAAGCGTTTCTCGATGCCCTGATGCAGATCCCAGGGTTAGTTAATCCCATTGTCTCGCCAAACGGGCGATGGGTAGCGTGGACGTGGTTTCGCGTCGGCCCCGCTGCGGATGTCTTCGTGGCACCGACGGATGGCTCTCGCCCTCCTACGCGCCTGACCGAGACCCCAGAGAATACTTTCGTCGTCTCCTGGACCCCAGACAGCACAGCAGTCATAGTCGAAGAAGATAAGGGCGGCAACGAACGCGCGCAGCTCTTTCGGGTTGACGTCAAAAGACCCGGCGTGATGGTCCCCCTCACTGAGCCCGATCCGCACTATTATGTGCGCGGGGGACAGCTCCATCCCAATGGTCGCTGGCTCGTCTACGGCGCAAACTATGACGTTGAGACTGCTCAAGAGATCGAGCCCACTCTCATATATCGCCACGATCTCGTTACGGGAGAGCGTCTCGTCTTAGCTCGCCCGCAACGCCCCGGCTACATCGTGCCTCAGCTCAACCTCCAAGGGACGCATATTCTCTATCCGCGCAAAGATCTTCATCCCGCGGGGACTCAGATCTGGCTTGTGGACATCGAGGGTCGCGACGACCGCGAGATCTTAAATTTGGGCCCTACTGTCAAGATAGAAGCCTCGTGGTTTCCCGACGGCCAGCGCGTGCTCTTCCTCGCTGAAGCTAAGACCCACCGGCGCTTGGGCATCTGGGAGATGCGCACTGAAAAGATCACGTGGCTGCTCGATGATCCCCAGCGCAACATTGAGTATGCGTTCGTGCCGGACAATAGCTCTAAGATCGTGCTCGTAGAGATCGTGCAAGCGCGGGTCCGCGCGTCGTTGCTCGATCCCAAAACCCACACAGAGTTTGTGCTCCCTCAGATCGAGGGGAATCTCATCCCATTAGCCCCCATAGACCCCACGGAGACCGAATGGGTCGGTCAGTATTACAGTGCGCGCCAGCCCGCTGACCTCGTGCGATTCTCTCTTGATGCGATCCATCCTGAGCGCTTCGTGAGCCTGACGCGCATCTGGGAGCGCACGCCCTTGCGCCCCTCTGATCTCGCTCCCGCGGAGGACTTCCGCTGGCGCTCCGTAGACGGCTTAGAGATCCAAGGGTGGCTCTATCGCGCTCACCAGCCCAAGGGCACTATCGTCTATATTCACGGCGGGCCGACCGCCCATAGCGAGGATCGCTTCAGCGTCCAGATTCAGTTCTTCGTCTCCCAAGGGTTTAACGTCCTCGATCCCAACTATCGCGGCAGCACAGGCTTTGGCTTGGCGTTCCAAGAGAAGATCAAAGAAGACGGCTGGGGCGGGCGCGAGCAAGACGATATCCGCACCGGGATCGAGGCGCTGCTCGCACGTGGGATCGCTCAGCCAGGCAAGGTCGGCGTGACGGGAACTTCCTATGGCGGCTATTCGTCATGGTGCGCGATCACGCGCTGGCCCACAGATATTGTCGCCGCGGCCGCGCCCGTGTGCGGCATGACCGATCTTGTCGTAGACTATCAGACGACGCGCCCCGACCTGCGCCCCTACAGCGAAGAGATGCTCGGCGGCTCCCCTGAGCAAATCCCCCAGAAGTACTACGAGCGCTCCCCTATCAACTTTGTACACAATATTAAGGGCAAGCTCTTGATCGTCCAAGGCGGGCGCGATCCCAACGTCACCCCGGAGAACGTCCGCGCCGTGCGAGCGGCTCTGGAGCGCGCCGGTATCCCCTATGAATTGTTGGTCTTCGAGGACGAGGGGCATGGGATCTCTCGTCCCGCAAACCAAAAGACCCTCTATCTGCGCCTGGTCGAGTTCTTCTCTGGGGCATTTCAATAAAAGAAGATCGCCTTGGCGCACGGCCAAGGCGATCCCGCAGTGTTTGAGCTATTTTGAGCTATGGGTTAGCTCTTGATGACACGGACGTTTGCGGCGCGCAGGCCCTTGGGGTCTTGTTCGATGTCGAACTCCACGGCTTGGCCCTCGCGCAGGGTCTTAAAGCCCTCGGCTTTGATGGCCGAGAAGTGCACGAAGACGTCCGGTCCGCCATTGTCCTGCTGGATGAACCCAAAGCCCTTGGCGTCGTTGAACCACTTGACTTTGCCCGTCGCCATGTGACTTCCCTCCTTGTGGCTTGAATTTGACTGTTCGACGACAACGACTTGACCGGAGGGTGGAGCCACCGGCAACGTCATTGACTCT
>JAPWVB010000097.1 GCA_028275205.1 Candidatus Acetothermia bacterium | reverse complement strand
CAGCGATGGGGTTGAACGTCCCCGCGCCCAGCATCTGCAAGACTTTTGCTCCGGCAGCGTTGGCGTGCCCTGCGTAAATAGAAACTTTGAACGTCACGTCCTTGGGGATGTCGCCCTTCTGTTTCAGCTCGTTCAATAGCCATAGGAGCCCTTCGTCAATCACTAAAAATCCGCGAAAGCCAAGCTCAATCGCGCGAAGGATGTCCGAAATGACATAGCGCAGCTGATCGGAGCCGCGAAATCTCAAGCCCGAGAATGCCCCTTCGGGCGTGACTAATTGTCTTCCCGTGTCCCACGCCGAGCGCGGCCCAGGAGTGAGAATCACTTCGAGCTTAGCTTGGGCCGCGAGTTTAGCAAACTCTTTCAGCTCTTTTTTATCTAACAGTGTCGCGCCCATCACGACCGAAATAATTCGATGGATGGGCATCTGGCGCTTCTCGCTCTCGTCAATGAGGGCTTCGAGGACGCTCACGCGCTCCACACCAGAGATCTCCATGCGGTACTGAGCGCCATCGGGGAAGCGTTTTTCGCTGGTGGGCAGATCATAGGTATCTTGGCCGGGGATCCCTACGCGCTCCATCATCTTGGCGACTTGCTGCATCTTCATGAGAGCCTCCTTCTGTGCGCGCTGATGTGATTGTAGGCATCTTCGCTCTGGCGCACCATGATCTAGAGCAGGTTGGGAAGTGATCATCCGCATTGTGGCACGGGGCGGCTCCAGGTATCTTTCAAGTGGCATTGGTGAGCCGAGCGCCGTTATAATAAAAGAGCTATCGAAAACGCGAAGGAGGCATCCATGCGCGATGTCGTTGTGCTGGGGATCGGCTCGACAGCATTTGCGAGCCAGACCCCAGAAGTCAACTGGAAGGAGCTCATCTACGACGCGGCGGTCAAAGCCTACACTGATGCCCAGATAGACCCGCGGCGCGACGTGGATAGCTTCGTCACGTGCGCGGAAGACTTTTGGGAGGGTTTCTCGATCTTCGACGAGTTCACGCCCGATCAGTTGGGCGCGGCCCTGCGCCCGACGATGACCGTCGCCGGCGACGGCTTGCAGGGGCTAGCTAGCGCGTATATGCAGATCAAAGCGGGAATAGCCAACATCGTCGTGGTCGAGGCCCACAGCAAAATCTCCGAGCTCGTAACGTATGAGCACGTCACGGAGCTCGCCTTCGATCCCATCTACGAGCGCCCGCTCTCGGCAGAACGCGAAGTGCACCCGTACTATGTCGCTGGCTTGGAGATGAATCTCTATCTCCATGCTACTGGGACAACTGAGGAGCAATGTGCGTTCGTCGCGGTGCACAACCGACGGCAAGCGCTCAACAATCCATCTGCGCCCTACGGGGCGCGCATCGGGCTGCAAGAGATTTTTAATTCGGGCTACGCGTTCACGCCCCTCAAGCGCTGGGAGATCGCCTCGCGGGCCGACGGGTGCATCGTCTTTGTGTTAGCAGCCGGGGAGATCGCGCGGCGATTGACGAAGAGGCCGTTGGTCTATGTAGAAGGGATTGGGTGGTCGTCGGAATCCCCGTGGATTGCTGCCCGCAGCGCTGACGCGGGTTATGTCCGACGCGCCGCGCAGATCGCCTATCGTCATGCGGGGATCACCGATCCGCGGCGTCAGATTGACGTCATCGAAGTTGAAGATCGCTTTGCGTTCAAAGAGCTCCAGCACCTAGAAGCGTTGGGCTTAGCGCGTCCTGGGGAGGCGGGCTGGCTGGCGCAGTCTGGAGCTCTTGGTCGTGATGGCGAGCTCAAAGTCAATCTGAGCGGGGGCTCGCTGGGCTGCGGCGATCTCATCGAGGCTTCTGGGCTGCAGCGCGCTTTGGAGATTGTGTTACAGTTGCGCGGCGAGGCCGGAGCCCGACAAGTCCCCAACGCTCGTGTGGGGGTAGCGCAGTCGTGGCGTGGGGTGCCGCATGGCACGGGTGCAGTCGCGGTCTTTGCACGGAGGGATTAGCGATGAACTTCTCAAAGATTCGCAAAGACGTGGCCGTCGTCGGCGCGGGGATGACCATCTTCGCGCGACGCTTGCAAGAGACGGGCAAGGAGATGAGCTGGGAAGCGGCAAGGATGGCTCTCGATGAGGCTGGGCTCACCCTGAACGATATTGATGCCGTCATCATGGGCTCAGCCCCCGATGCGTTCGACGGGGTGCACAAGAAGGGTGAGTATTTATTAGACGGCGCGGGCGGGACGAATAAGCCCTACATGCGCGTCTACACCGGTGGCGGCACGGCGGTCTTTGCCCCGATCGCTGGATGGTGGCACGTCGCCTCGGGAATGTTCAAGAGGGTCTTAGTCGTCTGCGAAGAGAAGATGTCTTCGGTCCAGCCGCACGCTCAGAGCGCGTTCGCGCACATCTGGGACCCCATCTTAGATAGACCCCTCAAGCCCAACTTGGTCTGGATCTTCGCCATGGAGATGCAGCGCTATATGTACAAATACAACGTGCGCTATGAAGACATCGCGCTCGTTGCCGTCAAGAATAAGCGCAATGCTGTTGGGCATCCGTGCGCGCAGCTCGCTGACCCCAATATCACCCTCGAGGACGTGATCAATTCTGAGCCGATGGCCCTGCCCGTCAGACGCTTAGACATCAGCCCGCCGTCGGATGGCGCGTCGGCGATCGTGCTTGTCAGCGAAGACGTCGCGTATGAGCACACGGACACGCCCGTCTGGATTGATGGCGTGGGCTGGTGCCTAGACACGACGATGTGGACGAATAGAGACTTGGCGTTCCCAAAGTTTCTCGCGCGCGCAGCGAGGATGGCCTACGAGATGGCTGGGATCAAAAACCCCAGAAAAGAGATAGACTTCGCTGAGCCGTATGACCCCTTCGATTACAAAGAGTTGCAGCATTTGGAGGGGCTGCTGCTCGCTGAACCTGGGGAAGCAGCTATTATGACCCGCGAGGGCAAGACCCAGCGCGACGGGGAGTTTCCCGTCTGTCCCAGCGGGGGCTTGCTCGGCGTGGGGAACCCCATCGCGGCGACGCTGGGGATCAAGATCGGCGAGGTATACTGGCAGCTGGCGAGGAAGGCCGGCCCGCGCCAGGTAAAGAAAGATGTGCGCACGGGGGTCGCCCAAGCCTGGGGCGATCTGATGCAATTCAGTGCTGTGATCGTCATGAGGAGGCGCTAATATGAGCAAATCGCAGAAGTTTGGACCGCCCCTCAACCCGAGAGGGCGGCGCTTGGAAGCGAAAGACTTAGAGAGTATTACGCACGTTCGTGCTAAGGTTCCAGTAAAGTACGCCTGGGCCGCCGGCACGGCCATGAGTCGCTTCTTGGAAGAGCTGAAGAACGGTCGGATCATTGGGCGCAAGTGTGCGCGGTGCGATCGGGTGCTCGTGCCCCCGCGGATGTTCTGCGAGCGTTGCTTTCAGCCCACGACAGAATGGGTCTATCTGCCGGGCACCGGGGTCGTTGAGACGTTCTCTGTGTCGTACATAGACACGAACGCAAATCGCATCAAAGAGCCCATTCTCGTGGGGACGGTGGCGTTCGATGGGGCGCCGCCGCACTGCGGAATTATGCACTATTTCGGGGAAGTCTCTCCCGAAGAGCTCAAGATCGGGATGCCCGTCGAGCCCGTGTGGAAGCCCAAGGAAGAGCGCGTCGGCTCGGTCTTGGACATCAAATATTTCCGGCCGCGCAAGAAGTGAGGGGAAAATATGATCGAGCGCATCGAGAAAGCTACAGATATCCGTCATTGGCTGGGCGACATGGAGGCCGATCATTATTACTATAGCGCGGGGATCGCCGGGGAGAAATTTTTCGTAGCCCTGCGCGACGACGGCAAGATTTTGGGAGCGCACTGCGCCGCGTGCCATCGGACGTATGTGCCGCCCAGAATCTATTGCGAGCTGTGCTTTGCTGAGTTGACGGAGTATAAAGACGTAGGCAAGCGCGGCTGCGTCGTGGCGTTCACCGTCGCGCACTA
>JAPWVB010000025.1 GCA_028275205.1 Candidatus Acetothermia bacterium | reverse complement strand
GTAGACCAGACAAGTCTGGCAAGGGAGGTTGCTATGGACTTTGAACTGAGTGAGGAGCACAAGCTCATCCGCAAGACGGCCCGCCAATTCGCTGAAGAAGTCATCCGACCCGCAGCCAAGCACTACGACGAGACCTGTGAGTACCCCTACGAGATCGTCGAGGAGGCCAAGAAGCTTGACTTAATTGCCCCGGCGATCCCTGAGAAGTACGGGGGCGCGGGGCTGGACTTCCTCGCCGCGGTGATCATCATTGAAGAGCTCGTGCGCGGTGACCCGGGGATCGCGCTGGCGATCACGGCGCGCATCTTTGGCAGCGATATGATCTTAGAATTCGGCACTGAGGAGCAAAAGCAGAAATACTTGGTTCCCGTTGCCAAGGGCGATTGGGTCTGCGGTGCCGCGATCACTGAGCCCGAAGCAGGCAGCGACGTCGCCTCTATAAAGACCCGCGCCGAAAAGAAGGGCAATAAATATATTCTGAACGGGACCAAGATGTTCATCACCAATGGCTCGATCGCTAACTTCTTGATCGTCTTTGCCCGCACTAACCTCAATCCTCCGGAGCGCCATGGCGGGATCACGGCGTTCATCGTGGAGCGCGATCGGCCAGGCTTCAAGGCGACCCCACTCCACAATAAGCTGGGGATTCGCGCTTCAGATCTAGCTGAGATCACTCTCGATAACGTGGAAGTTCCCGAGGAGAACATCGTTGGTCAAGTGGACATGGCGTTCTATCACTTGATGACGTTCTTCTCGCGGGGGCGGACGGCCGTCGCCGCCCAGGGCGTAGGGATCGCTCAAGGGGCGTTCGACGAAGCGCTGAAGTACTCTCAAGAGCGGGTGCAGTTTGGTCGGCCCATCTGTGAGTTCCAGGCGATTCAGTTCAAGCTCGCCGAGATGGCCACGGAGATCGAGGCGGCACGGCTGTTGACGTATCAGGCAGCCTGGGAGATCAGCAAGGGGGGCAACCCCGCCAAGATCGCTTCGATGGCCAAGTGGTACGCGGGCAAAGTCGCGCGCGAAGTGGCCAACGAAGCGCTGCAGATCCACGGGGGCTACGGCTTCATCAAAGAGTACGACGTCGAAAGATTCTATCGCGACGCCAAGATCATCGAGCTCTACGAGGGGACGAGCGAGATTCAGAAGCTGATCATTGCGCGGGCCCTGCTGGGGAAGATTCCAGGGTGATGGCCTTTAAGCCCTATAAGATAAAAGTCGTCGAACCCATTAAGCTTCTGTCCCGTGCTGAGCGCGAAGAGCGACTCAAAGAAGCCGGCTATAATGTCTTTCGGCTGCGCGCTGAAGATATTTATATCGATCTCTTGACGGATTCCGGCACGGGCGCGATGAGCCAAGCCCAGTGGGGCGCCCTCATGGTCGGCGACGAGTCCTACGCTGGCGCCCGCAGCTTCTATCGCTTGGAGAGAGCCGTCAAAGAGATCTTCGGATTCAAATATTTTATGCCCACGCATCAAGGGCGCGCCGCCGAGCATATTCTCTTCTCAACGCTGGTCAAGCCCGGCGACATCGTCCCCAACAATATGCACTTCGACACAACGCGCGCGAACGTCTTGGCTGCCGGCGGCCAGCCCGTGGATCTCGTCATCGAAGACGCTTATGATCTGACCACAGAGCACCCGTTCAAAGGCAACATGAACGTCTCGGCTCTAGAAACTCTCATCAAGGAGCATGGGCACGAGCACGTTCCCCTCATAATGCTTACGATCACCAACAACTCTGGTGGTGGTCAGCCAGTCTCGCTCCAGAATATTCGGGCCGTCAGCGAGCTCGCTCGCGCTCATAAAATCCCGTTCTTTCTCGATGCGTGTCGGTTCGCTGAGAACTGCTTCTTCATCAAGGAGCGCGAGCCCGGATACGCCCAGAAACAGCCCATCGAGATCGCCCGAGAAATCTTTTCACTCGCCGACGGCATGACCTTCTCAGCCAAAAAGGACGCGATCGCGAACATTGGGGGCTTGCTCGCCATGAACGACGAAGACTTATACTGGCGCTGCGTGCAAAAGCTCATACTCTTTGAGGGCTTTCCCACGTATGGCGGGCTCGCCGGGCGCGACCTCGAAGCGATCGCCGTGGGGCTCTACGAAGCCCTCGACGAAGACTATCTACGTGACCGAATCGGGCAGACGCGCTCCCTCGGCGAGCACCTCAAAGCTGAAAGAATCCCGATCGTTGAGCCTATCGGCGGGCACGCCGTCTATATAGACGCGCTAAGATTTCTCCCGCACATCCCTCAGAGGGAGTTTCCTGCGCAAGCGTTAGTGATCGAACTCTATCGCGAGGGCGGGGTGCGCGCCGTCGAGATCGGCAGCACGATGTTCGCCCGGCGCGATGAACGGACGGGCCAAGAGATCTACCCCAAGCTCGAGCTCGTGCGCTTGGCCATCCCACGGCGCGTCTATACTCAAGAGCACTTCGATCACGTTGTGGAGACCCTGAAGAAGATTCAAGAGCGGCGCGACGCGATTCGCGGGGTGAAGCTGATCTTTGGCGAGGGGCCGCTCCGGCACTTCATCGCGCGCTTTGCTCCGCTCTGACAGGGTGATGAACGTCGCTTGTCAGAGTGACGAGAGTCCTTGCTCTGTTAAAGAATCCAGGACTAATGTAAGCCCAAGGTGAGAGGGGATGCCTAGTCGTGCGAGCGATCTTCAAGTGATTTCTTTAGTAACCCGCGGGAAGGGGGATTTTTTATCGAGGGGGGAAGGGCTGAGATTACTTGGGACTCCTCGCACACCTCCTTAAAGAGCGAAGAGCTTGGCTGGGCGTGACGCCCTCAGGGGGTTGTCCAGGGTTTTGCCCGCAGCCTCGCGGGATTTTTCCCCAGCGGCTCTCGTAGTGCGGTCTACACCGCAGGCCAAGCTCTTCCTTCTACCCTCCTTCGGGAACCCCGAGGAGGGGCCACCTCCTTTAGACAAGTCTTCTTATAACACAAAGCCCCCCTCAGTGTCAAGACCCCCCCCGACTGTTCTAGCCATTTGACTTGACCTTGATCAACACGTACAATTTTTGTGAGCAATGAAGAGCTCTGACAATTCGGTGCGGGTGTCAGCCATTGTCCCCGCATACAACGAAGCCGAACGGATTGGAGCTGTCCTGTGGCCGCTCCTGCGCGCCCCCTCCATTGGCGAGATCATCGCTGTGGACGACGGCTCGACTGATGGGACAGCTCATGTCGCACGGTCATTCGGCGTGCGCGTGATCTCCCTGCCCACCAACTGTGGGAAATCTGTGGCCCTCGATCGCGGCGTCCAGAAAGCTCAGTACGAAACGTTGCTCTTTTTGGACGCTGATCTTGTGGGCTTACGACCTGATCACGTCGAGCGCATGGTCCAGACGTATATCACTGGTGGGCACGATATGGTCGTGGGGGTCTTTCGCGGGGGGCGGCTCAATACGGATCTCGCCCAGACGATCGCCCCGTATCTATCGGGGCAGCGAGTCTTGAGCAAATCGTTATGGAAGAAGCTCCGCCGCACGGTGCATAAATTAGATTTCGGCGTAGAGATCGCTCTGACGAAGTTG
This sequence comes from Candidatus Acetothermia bacterium, assembly GCA_028275205.1. Classification (GTDB taxonomy): domain Bacteria; phylum Bipolaricaulota; class Bipolaricaulia; order RBG-16-55-9; family DRXL01; genus JANXCC01. The sequence goes on along the minus strand of JAPWVB010000025.1, from coordinate 11,158 downwards.
GCGCTCAAGGAAGGGTGGAGCTGCGCCTTTGTGGAGCTTGACGGCGTGACCCACGTCATGAAAGAGGAGAAGTTCGGATTCTCTCGCGGCTTAGTATCGCGGTTCAAGATGTATGGGGACATCATGCGCTCGGTCTTCACGCGCGTGACAGAATGACCATCGCTATTGGATCTGATCACAACGGAGTAACTCTTAAGGAAGCCTTGTTGCAGGGAGTCCTCAAAGGGTTGAACGTCCGAGATTTTGGGGTGTTCTCAAGCGAATCTGTGGACTACCCCGATGTTGCGTTTGCTGTAGCTCGGGCGGTTGCGTCGGGGGAGTACGAGCGGGGAATTTTGATCTGTGGGACTGGGATCGGCATGGCCATCGCGGCCAACAAAGTGAAGGGGATTCGTGCGGCCCCTTGCAGCGATGTCTACTCCGCGAAGATGAGCCGCCGCGACAACGACGCGAATATTCTCTGTTTGGGGGGACGGGTGGTCGGCCCAGGGCTTGCGGCGGAGATTGTCGCTGTGTGGTTGAACGAACCCTTTGCGGGAGGGCGCCATGCGCGGCGCCTGGAGAAGATCCGCACCCAGGAGGAATCGTGCCATGATGAATGAGAGCGAACTGGCCCGCACCGACCCTGAGGTCTATCGGGCCATCCAAGCGGAACTGGAGCGCCAGCGCTTCTCTCTAGAGCTGATCGCGTCAGAGAACTTCTGCTCGCGCGCCGTGCTTGAGGCCCAAGGCTCGGTCCTGACGAACAAATACGCCGAGGGCTACCCAAGAAAGCGCTACTATGGCGGGTGCCAGTGGGTGGATGTTGTCGAAGACTTAGCGCGGGAGCGTCTCAAGAAGCTCTTTGGCGCGGAGCACGCAAACGTTCAGCCCCACTCGGGCACCCAAGCGAATATGGCCGTCTATTTTGCGGTGCTCCAGCCGGGAGACACGATCTTAAGTATGTCGTTAGCTCACGGGGGCCATCTCTCCCACGGCCACCCCGCGAGCGTCTCCGGCAAGCTCTATAAGATCGTCTCTTATGGAGTCTCGCGCGAGACCGAGCAGATTGATTACGACGAGGTGCGATCTCTCGCGCTTGAACACCGCCCCAAGCTGATCGTCTGCGGGGCGAGCGCCTATCCGAGAATAATTGATTTTGCGAGGTTTCGCGAGATCGCCGACGAAGTCGGCTCGTTCTTGATGGCGGACATCGCGCACATTGCGGGGCTGATCGCCGGAGGGGTACATCCGTCACCCATTCCGTGGGCAGACTTCGTGACGACGACGACACACAAGACCTTGCGCGGGCCGCGCGGCGGGGCCATACTCTGTCGGAAAGCATTTGCGGAGCTCATTGACAAGATGGTCTTTCCGGGCAGCCAAGGCGGGCCCCTCATGCACGTGATTGCCGCCAAAGCCGTAGCCTTTGGCGAGGCCCTGCGCCCAGAGTTCGCGGAGTATCAGCGCCGGATCGTGGAGAACGCGCGGGCGCTTGCTCGCGCTCTGGCGGCGGAGGGCTTTCGGATCGTCTCTGGGGGCACTGACACCCATTTGCTCTTGGTGGATCTGCGCAGCCAGGGGCTGACCGGGGCCGAGGCTGAACGTCTCTTAGAAGAGATCGGTGTGACGGTCAACAAGAATACCATCCCCTTCGATCCGCAGAAGCCCACGGTTACTAGTGGGATTCGTCTGGGCACCCCAGCGGTCACGACGCGGGGGATGGGGCCCACGGAGATGGCGGAGATAGCCAAGATCATCGCCCAAGTTCTGCAAGAGCGTTCAGAGGAGGCTCGCGCCAGGGCACGCACTCACGTGCGTCAGCTCTGTGAGCGCTTTCCCCTCTACGAGACGCTCATAGGGACGGGACTTGTCAAGTAAGTTGATCCAGGGTATAATATAGTCACCAAATCTCAATGCGCTACTCTCTCTTCTGTTCAGTGACAGCTCGTCGTTGTCCTTCCCATGATAAAGAAGGGAGGCCCGGCGCTGTTGAGATGGCAGAAGAATCTCGCAGAGAGTTTCCCTCGGGAGGTGCCCGCCACTAGTATGTCTGAAGTAGAGAGAGAAGAGAAGAGGGAAGAGAAGGCTATGGGTGAGTTGCTCGACATTACGGAACTGAAGGCCAAGGATATGTCGGAATTGCGAGCGCTCGCCGAGCGATTCGGCATTAACGGCCGCGGCCGCATCAAGAAGGAAGATCTCGTCTTCGCTATTTTGAAGGCTCAAGCAGAGCAACAAGGGCTCCATTTCAAAGACGGGGTGTTGGAGATTCTCCCCGACGGCTATGGCTTTTTGCGAGACAGCTCGTGCCTGCCGGGGACGCATGATATCTACGTCTCCCCTTCGCAGATCAAGCGTTTTGGCCTCAAGGACGGGGATATTGTCAGCGGCGTCGTTCGCCCTCCCAAAGACGAGGAGAAATACTTTGCGCTGCTGAAGATCGAAGCGATTAACTTTGAAGACCCTGAAGTCGTCCGTAACCGTCAAGCATTCGAAGATCTCATCCCCTATCACCCGCGGGAGCAACTGAAGCTCGAGCACGATAGCAACGAGTTCTCGACGCGCATTATTGATCTCTTTGCGCCCATCGGGAAGGGGCAGCGCGGTTTGATCGTCTCGCCGCCCAAGGCCGGCAAGACGACGCTCCTCAAGCACATCGCGCACGGGATCGCGGCGAATCACCCCGAGGTCTATCTCATTGTGCTCTTGGTGGACGAGCGCCCCGAGGAGGTCACGGACTTCAAAGAGTCTATTACAATGGGCGAAGTCGTGGCCGCGACCTTCGACCAGAAGCCCGAGATCCATTGCCGCATCTCAGAACTCGTGATCGCCAAGGCCAAACGATTAGTCGAGATGGGGCGCGATGTCGTGATCTTGATGGACTCGATCACGAGGCTCGCGCGCGCGTACAACTTAGCTATTGCCCCTAGCGGGAAGCTCCTCTCCGGCGGTATGGACCCCACGGCGCTCTACAAGCCCAAGGAGTTCTTCGGCGCAGCACGAAATATCAAAGATGGGGGGAGCCTCACGATCATCGGGACGGCGTTGGTAGACACTGGCTCCCGGCTCGATCAAGTGGTCTTTGAAGAATTCAAGGGCACGGGCAACATGGAGTTGGTGCTCGACCGAGGGCTTGCGAACAAGCGCATCTTCCCTGCGATTGATTTGGAAGTGTCTGGCACCCGCAAAGAAGAGCTGTTGCTCCCCGAAAAAGTCCTCAAGCGCGTCTGGGTGCTGAGAAAATTGATCAGCGATATGAACGACAAGCAAAAGGCGCTCGAATGGATCCTCTCGCGGATGGAGCAGACCAAAAACAACGAGCAGTTTTTGGAGCTTATGCGCAATGAGTAGACCGCTGAGAATCGTCGTGGTATGGTGTGGGCTGGGGCTACTCTGGTGGGCGTGGCAGCAGGGGCTTCTCTCCCCTTCTGAGCCTGTAGAGAAGATAGTTGCCCAAGGAGGGCCCAGCTTCACAGATGAGAGCATCTCCCTTGTACCCAGAGCTGACGTTCTCGAATACGAAGTCCAGCCCGGTGATACTCTCGAGCAGATCGCATCGCGCTTTGGGGTCTCCCTTGAAGCCCTTGTGGGCAGTAATGCGAACACCCTGGACGGCTTAGAGGGCGTTGCCCCAGGGACAGTCTTGAAGATCGTCAAGAACGGGGTCTTGCACGCCGTTAAGCGTGGCCAGACTCTCACTGACATTGCGCGCACCTACGGAGTTGCTCTCTCTGAGATCATTGCGAGCAATGGTCTGGAGGATCGGGGGTATATCTATCCTGGGGAGGAGTTCTTCATCCCTGGGGCGGTGACCTCGCCATTCTTTATATATTTGCAGATGGCCGGGGGGAAGAAGAGTCTCTTTGCCTGGCCACTGCGTGGGGTGATCTCTTCGGGATTTGGGCCAAGGATTCACCCCATCAGCGGGGAGCCCGACTTCCATCAGGGGATAGATATTGAAGTCCCTGAGGGCACCGACGTCTATGCGTCTTGCGCCGGCAGGGTGATCGTCGCCGGGCGCCATAGTGGGTATGGGCTCTACGTCGTCTTAGAACATAGTCATGGCTATCGCACGCTCTACGGGCATCTCTCGGAGATTGGGGTCTATCGCGGACAATTTGTCGAAGGAGGTCAGCGCATCGCCCGATCGGGCAACACAGGGAACTCGACCGGCCTGCATCTGCACTTTGAGATTCTGCAGTACGGCCGGCCGCTCAACCCCTTGGCGCTCTTACCACCATGAGAGTGACTGTTTACGGGGGTCGTCGGCTCTTTGGCGAGATCGCGGTTGACGGGGCCAAAAACGCGGCGCTCCCCCTCTTAGCGGCGACGGTGCTCACCGACGACGAGGTGATCTTGGAGAACGTCCCCGATGTGGGGGACGTGCGCACGATGATCGCGCTGCTGGAGAGCGTCGGAAAGAGAGTTCTTCTTCTGGAGCCGGGGGTCTATAGCATCCGCACGGAGAGAGAGCTTGTGGGAACTCCCCCGGAGGAGCTGGTGCGGAGGCTACGTGCGTCGTTTTTGCTCTTGGGGCCGCTGATGGCGCGACATGGCTCTAGTCAACTGCCCTTGCCTGGGGGCTGCCCCATCGGCGTTCGCCCTGTTGATCTCCATCTGAAGGGCTTGAGAGCGCTCGGAGCAGAGCTCTCGTCTCAGGGCGGATCCTGGGGCGCGCGCGCGGAGCGGCTCCATCCCGCAGAGATCCATCTCGATTATCCATCCGTCGGCGCGACCGAACAGATCATGATGACCGCGGCGCTCATCCCTGGGCGGACGGTCATCAGCAATCCCGCGCAGGACCCGGAAGTGCACGACTTGGCTCGGCTCTTGATAAAGATGGGCGCAGGGATCATGATCGAGCCGGGACGGCTCCAGGTCGAAGGGGCCAAAAAACTCTCGGGTGCCGTGCACACCGTCATCCCCGATCGCATCAATGCGGGGACGTTCCTCATCGCGGGAGCGATCGCGGGCGGGGACGTGACCGTCACTCGCTGTCAGCCGTTACATTTAGAAGCGCTCCTGAGCAAATTAGATGAGCTAGGGATCACCGTGCACGAGCACGTGGAGAGCGTGCGGGTCATCAGCGATGGGCCGGGGAGCTTTGTGGGTGGGCGTGTGGAAGCTCGGCCCTATCCGGGCTTTCCTACGGATTTACAGCCCCAGATGATGGCGCTGCTCAGCGTCGCGCGCGGGTCGAGCATCATCAAGGAGACGGTCTGGGAGAGCCGGTTCGCGCACGCGGCCGAGCTCGTCCGCATGGGGGCACAGATCCGCCTGGAGGGCTCGACGGCGCTGATCGAAGGGGTAGCGGGGCTCTCCGGCGCCGAAGTCTCCGTCAACGATGTGCGAGCGGGCGCAGCGCTCGTGCTTGCAGGCCTCATCGCCGAAGGGGCAACGGTCGTCATAGACCGTGATGAGCATATCCGGCGGGGGTATCGCGATCTTGTGGGTGATCTCAATCGCCTCGGGGCTGCTATAATAGAAGAGACTCTCACGGTAGAAGGGAGCGTGACCGCGGAGACTCGATGAATCAGCTCATAGAGGATCGTCTTGGGGAGCGCGCACGCATATTTTCTGGGGAACGAGCGATCTTAGTGGGGTTGGACCTGGGGTACGAGGCCGACTGGCAGGAGCGCGAGTCCATCGAAGAGCTGATGGAGCTTGCGCGGACAGCGGGGTTAGAAGTCCTTCGGACGGTTCTGCAAAAGCGTGACAAGCCCGATCCGGCGTTTTTTATTGGCAAGGGCAAAGCCGATGAACTCCGCGAGCTTGCTGCCAAATCTCGTGCCGATGTCATCGTCTTCAACGATGCGCTCACGCCCGCGCAATCTCGCAACCTCGAGGAACGCATTCAGAAGAAGATCATTGATCGCGCCCAATTGATTATGAATATCTTTGCGCAGCGGGCACGCTCCAAGGAAGCCAAACTCCAAGTGGAGCTGGCGCAGTTGGAGTATCTCTTGCCAAGGTTGCGCGGATGGGCTGAGGCGCTGGGGCAGCCCGGCGCGGGGATTGGCACGCGCGGCCCTGGCGAGACTCGTCTGGCTCAGGAGCGTCACGCCATCCGACACCGCATGTATGCTATTAAAGAGCAGTTGGCCAAAATCGAGCAAGAGCGTGCGGTGCGTCGCAAGCTCCGTATGCGTCGCCACATCCCAGAGATCGCTCTCATCGGCTACACCAATACAGGCAAATCAACGCTCTTGCGCGCCTTGACAGGCGCGGAGACGTTCATCGAGGACAAGCTCTTTGCGACGTTGGACCCGTTGACGCGCAAGCTCCTTCTCCCCAATGGAAGACTTGTGGTCGTCACGGATACCGTTGGGTTTATTAAGAAGCTCCCCCATGAGCTCATCCCGGCGTTCGCAGCGACGCTCGAAGCAGCTCGCGACGCCGATCTCTTGCTCAACGTCTTGGATATCTCTAGCCCTCACATCTTCGACCACTGGCGCACGATCGTCGAGGTGCTCAACGATATATTCAAGAATGGGCATCGTCCACCCTTGATCAATGCTCTCAACAAAGCCGACAAGCTGCAGACCCCAGAAGATCACAAGCGTCTGGAGTTGGCGCTCTCGACGATCCCTCAGGCGGTCGTGCTGAGCGCTCGAGAGGGGATAGGGCTAGAAGAGCTCACCCAGAGGATTATGCAGGCGCTCGAGCCTGTCGCAGTGTGAAGAGCAGCGATTCCATCAGCAATTGTACGTTGGCGTTGCGCTGGATCTTCCACAAAGCTGTCTCAAGGGCGAGGATTCCTCCTTCAGCCCTACCTTCAAGCACAAGCCGATCGCGGTACCAATAGAGCGCCTCTTGGATGAACGATTCGATCACATCAGGGTCGCTCTTGCCTAGCAGGGCTGCAAGGGCTAACACGTGGGCACTGGTGTAGCTGCTTAGGCGCTCCAAGAGCTCTAAGATCGCTTCACGGCGCACGAAGGGATTGGCTTCGCTGAGGGAGTTCCACAGCTCTGGGTCGGGAAGCTTCGTCAGTTGCTCTTGGAGTTTTTGGTGCTGTGGGGCGAATTGTCGAACGGCTTCGATGAGGGGCTCATCGGGCATGAGGCCCTTCGTGAGACTCAGAAGAAGTTCGATCTCAGAGTCGCTCAGGCCGCGCTCGCGTAGAATTTTTTCTATCTGATGGCGTGGCGGCGTGGGGAGCTTCACAATTTGGCAGCGCGAGAGGATCGTTGGCAAGATATTGGTGCTTCTGGCGATCAGAAGAAAAATTAGATATCGGGGCGGGGTTTCGAGAATTTTGAGCAGGCTGTTAGCAGCTTCGAGGCTCAAATCTTCGACGCTCTCGATGACGTAAATTTTCTTTGGGGCTTCAACAGGGGGATAGAGCGCTTTCTGCTGTAATTCACGGACTTGGTCTATAGAGATGCGTTTCCCCGACTTGCTCACCCACGTGAGATCGGGATGGGTGCCGTGAGCGAGTTTCGAGCAATGTGCGCAGGTTCCGCATCCTTTGGGGCAGAAGAGATGCTGCGCGAACTGGTGGGCAAACTGCGCAGCTGTCGTGCCGACGATCAGATATGCCTGAGCGGGCTGACGAGCAAGGCTTTCGATCATAGCTCTTTGAGCTTAGCACAGCGCGCGTGCTTATGCCAGAAGATGCGCTTGACCAACTCCCCCTTTGAGCATATAATGCTGAGCATCACAGAACACTATCAGAAGCTTAGGTGATCGTACTCATATGGCTACTGTAACGGTACAAACCCGTGAGGACGCTGTCAAACTCTTCCGCGAGATGGGATTGATCGGCGCGGGCGGCGCCGGCTTCCCCACGTACTTTAAGTACCTCACCCCCACAAAGATTCTCATCGTCAATGCCGAGGAGGGCGAACCGGGCTACGAAGCCGACAAGATCTTACTGATCAGCAAAGCCGAGGCGTTTGTCGAGATCTTCGCAGCGCTGAAGAAGATCTTCGGCTTCGAGCAGATCTTCATCGGGGCCAAAGAGAAAGATAAAAAGCTCTTGGAGCCCCTCAGGGAGAAGTATGGCTTCGACATTCGCTACACCCCTAGCATCTACGGCATGGGCGAGGAGAAATGGCTCACCAAGGCCGTGACAGGGATGGAAGTGCCACCAGGGAAGATCCCCTTGCACGTCGGCGTGACGGTCAACAACGTCGAGACCGTCTACAATATGTACCGGGCCATCTTCCTGGGCCAGCCCGTTACGGAAAAATACTTGAACGTCTACGGCGAGGTCGCCAAACAGACCGTCGTGCTCGCCCCCGTCGGCACGTATTTGATAGATATTCTCGCGATGATCGGCGTGGACACAACACGATATAATAAATTAGCCGTACTCGACGGTGGCCCACTGATGGGCGACAGGGTCAACGTCGGCGAGCACGCCGTCACTAAGAAGACCAACGGCTTCTTAGTGATCGAAGCGGCCAAATACGTCGCTGACCAAGTGAGCTTGCGGCCGCTGCCGGGCCAGCCCGCCCCCACGTGGGACGACACCCTCCCTGAAGCCATGAAGAAGTTGGGCCTTGAGCGCTATCTAGATTGGCATCCCACGCCTGCAGACGTCTTAGATATTCGCGACAAAGTGACGCGAGTGAAGATCTTCATGCATCAAGACGGCCCGCGCGGCAAGCCCAGCATCCCCATTGTCAAGGTCGGCGATAGGGTCAAAGTCGGTGATCCTATTGCCAAACCCCTCGACGGCCCCATCAACGACTTCAATCTCCTCAGCGTCGCCCATCACGCGAGCATTGATGGGGTCGTCACCGAAGTGACCGAAAAATTCGTGCGGATCGAGAAGAAATAACTCAAGTCGCCGGCACAGCGAGAGTAAAAGCATGGAGCCACAACGAAAGCGCGGCTTGACTTACGGACGCCTGATGATCGTGCTGGGGGCAGCGATCGCGCTCGCGCTCGTGATCGCGCTTGTGCAGTCGCTACTTTTGGCCCATCAGTTGGGGTTTGGCGAGATCACGTTCTCGATGCTCCAGCGCGCTTCTTACGATACAACCGAGCTCACGCGCGCCGATCTCGACAGACATAACGGCGACACGGGCAAGATCCAGGGCACCCTCATCTATATCAAGACGAGCGAGGGCAACTACGCAAAGCTTGCCGTCGAGTTTGGATATCGCTTCTGGAGCCCGAAATTGCAGTTTGTCATCTATCAGGGGGTCGTCTACGACGATCGGGGGAACAAGCTGCGCGAGCTCTTCAATGTCTATATCCCCCTGAACGTAAAGTACGACGTTGACGCTGGGCTGATGGACACCGAGGGCGCCAGCGAGCGCGGGGTTGATCTGGCGTTCGACGAACGCGGGCCGGCAGATCAAACCCTGCGGGCGCTCAACGGCGCGCGCTTCTATCTGCCCAAACCCGAAGAGCTGCGCCGGTAGAACTGACACGCGCGAGCGAGCACGCACCGCTCACAACGGGGCTGAGGGCGGCAGATCTCTTTTCCGTGGCGCACGAGCAGCGCGTGATATTCGTTGAAGAGTTTTGCACTCTTGGGGAGCTGGGCCATACACAATCGCTGAAGCTCATCGTAAGAGATCTGTGAGCTGATCAGCCCTAGCCGCGAGAAGATTCTCTTCGTATACGCATCCACGACGAAGACCGGCTTATTTGCCGCATAGAGCAGAATAGAGTCTGCCGTCTCCGGGCCGATGCCCCAGATCGAGAGAAGCTCGGCTCGAAGCTTTTTTGTGGGTTGCGCAAGCATTCCACGAAGATCGCCGCCATAGTGAGCGTGGAGATGCGCGACAAACGCTTTCAGCTTTTTTGCTTTCTGGCGGAAGTACCCTGCGGGGCGGATGAGCTGGGCGAGCTTCTCTTCGGGGAGTTTGCTGAGTCGTTTGGGCGTGAGGACGTTGTGTTTTTTCAGATTTTCGATGGCGCGCTCAACGTTGCGCCAATTCGTTGACTGCGTGAGGATCGCCCCGACGATCACCTCGAAGGGCGAATCCGCCGTATTATACAGAGTTTTTGCAACACTCCTCTCTATGCTCTATAATGCTTGCGACGTATCAATCAAGGGAGTGAGGCACTATCGCGGTCACGACGCGCACGAAGCCCGAGTGGCTCAAGATCCGACCGCCGGCGGGCCAGAACTACATAGCGATTAAAGAGACCCTGCGCAGACACGGATTGCACACCGTCTGCGAGGAAGCTCATTGCCCCAACGTCCACGAGTGCTGGGGCAGCGGCACCGCGACGATCATGCTCATGGGCTCGGTCTGCACCCGGGGCTGCCGCTTCTGCGCCGTCACCAGTGGGCATCCCAAGGGATACTTAGATCCTCTTGAGCCGTGGAAGGTCGCCCAAGTCGTGAGCGAGTGGGGCTTGGATTATATAGTCTTGACGAGCGTCGCCAGGGACGACCTTCCCGACGGGGGTGCAGAACACTTTGCCAAAACTATCCGAGCAATCAAGCAGAAAACACCTCGCACCCTCGTGGAAGTGCTCATCCCTGACTTTCGTGGCGACATCAACGCGCTGAAGAGAGTCGTAGACGCACACCCTGATGTCATTGATCACAATATCGAGACGGTCGAACGGCTGACCCCCAGGGTGCGCGATCGGCGTGCGTCGTATCGCCAGTCTCTCGCTGTCTTGGAGAACGTGAAAAAACTCGATCCCACGCGCTATACAAAGTCGTCCATCATGGTGGGGCTTGGGGAGACCGACGAAGAGGTTGTGCAGACGATGCGCGACCTGCGCGCGGTGGGGGTGGATATCTTGACAATTGGGCAGTACTTGCGCCCCAGCCCAAGGCACCTTGAAGTTGTGGAGTACGTCCATCCTGATAAGTTTGCCCAATGGAAAGAGATCGGCGAAGCTTTGGGATTTCGCTATGTGGCTTCTGGACCCCTAGTGCGCAGTAGCTACCGCGCCGGGGAGTTTTTCGTCAAGAGCCTACTGAGAGAGAGTGTGGAGGGATAGAATGGCAACCAAGGCAACGATAGCTCAGCGTGAACCACTTGTCCCGTTCGTTCAGATTTTGGGGCCTGACGGCATGGCCAATCCTACGGAGGTTGTCGAGCTAGGACTCAAGCCCCACGATTTTAAGACGCTCTATCGCTGGATGGTCGCGGCGCGCCTCTTCGACGAGCGCGCCTTGGCCCTGCAACGACAAGGGCGCTTAGGGACGTATGCCCCGTTGCTTGGCCAAGAGGCCGCCCAAGTGGGCAGTGCG
>JAPWVB010000018.1 GCA_028275205.1 Candidatus Acetothermia bacterium | reverse complement strand
AGCTGCTCACGAATGCTCGGTGTAATGACGAAGACGGAAAATTCCGCGCGCACGCGCGCGACTAACGGATGCTCAAAACGCTCCTTGAACGTCACGAGTACGGGCTTAGGGCTCTCAAGCACGGCCTCGACGGCTTGCGCAAAGAGTATGCTGTGCAGCTCCATAGGGGCGATCTCATCAATGATGATGAGCTGAGCTTCCGTGAGAGCGCGCTTAAGAGCCGGGACAGCGATGCGCTCGATATCTGTTATGTTGACACGATAGCGTCCCACGTGCGGGCCCTCTGTACTATAGCGATGGGCAAGCAGCCCTTTCTGCCCCGTGGCGATATCTACGATCTCAAAGCCCAGGCGCTCATGGTCTTGGCGGATCTCTTGGGTGAGGATACCGCCGATCCGCAGGGCCGGCAAGGCTTCGATGAGGCGCCTGCACAGGGTCGTCTTGCCGGAGCCCGGCGCCCCAGTGATCGCCAGCTTCATAGATTTTAGCGCATCAAGAGGGCTAGCACTGCTTTTTGCGCGTGGAGTCGGTTCTCGGCCTCATCGAAGATCACGCTCTGCGGGCCGTGCGCGACCTCGTGCGTGATCTCTTCGTCATAGTGCGCTGGCAGACAGTGCATGACGATCGCGTCGGGCTTGGCAAGCTTCAGCAGCTCTTGATTGATCTGAAAATCTCTAAATTTCTTGCGGCGCTCCTCGGCTTCGCGCTCCTGGCCCATGCTCGTCCACACGTCCGTATAGAGAATATCTGCGCCCTGAGCAGCACGCTTGGGATCGTGGACGATCTCGACTCTGCCCAGCTGCCGCGCCTGCTCTAAGATCTTCGCATTGGGCTCATACCCCGCTGGACAGGCAACGACGATCTCCATCCCCAGCTTGGGCCCAGCCTCCAGCCAAGAATTACAGACGTTGTTCCCGTCGCCGATCCACGCGAGCTTCAGCCCTTCTATTCTGCGCTTCTTCTCGTAGACGGTCAGAAGATCACCCAAGATCTGACAAGGGTGCAGCAGATCCGACAGCCCGTTGATCACCGGGACGTCCGCATATCGCGCGAGCTCTTCGACGATCTCGTGGCCGAAGACCCGCGCCATGATCGCGTCGCAGTAGAGCGACAAGACTTTCGCGATGTCTTCGGTTGTCTCGCGCTGGCCCAGCTTAATATCGTCTGGGCCCAGATAGATCGCGTGTCCCCCAAGTTGGGTCATGCCCACCTCGAACGAGACGCGCGTGCGCAAGGACGGCTTCTGGAAGATCATGGCGAGCGTCTTGCCCGCCAGCATCTTGTGAGCGATCCCCGCGCGATGCTCGCGCTTGAGCTGCAGGGCCGTCTCCAGAAGCTCCCAGAGGTCTTCAGCCGAGTAATCCGCAAACGAGATGAGATCTTTCTGGCGCATAGAGGGCCTCCTTGCGATGATGATACCGAAATTGGGCAGAGGTGCCAAGTTGATTTTTTCGCGCGCTTGCTTTAGAGTGAAATCCCAGAAGGAGGCGAGCGATGAAGGTCTACCTCAACGGCGAGTTCGTCCCTGAGGAAGAAGCGAAGATTAGCGTCTTCGATCACGGCTTGCTCTACGGCGATGGCGTCTTCGAGGGCATCCGGGCGTATAATGGCTACGTCTTCAAGCTCGATAGACACATAGAACGTCTCTATGACAGCGCCAAGGCGATCGCGCTGGAGATCCCGCTCACCCCCAACCAGATGGTCCAAGCGATCCTGGAGACGTTACGGGTCAACAAGCTGCACAACGCGTACATTCGACCCATCGTGACGCGAGGGGTGGGAGATCTCGGAGTGGACCCGCGCCGCTGTTATGGAAAGCCCTCCGTGATTATCATCGTCAAAGAATGGAAATCGCTCTACGGGGAAGAGACTACACAGCGCGGCTTGAGAGCGATCGTCGCCAGCACTCGCGCCCGCCGCCCCGATAGCCTCTCGCAGAATATTAAATCTTTGAACTATCTGTCCAACATCATGGCCAAGATCGAGGCCAATCACGCCGGCGTTGACGAGGCAATTATGCTTGATAGCAACGGGTTTGTCGCCGAGGGGACGGCCGACAACGTCTTCATCGTGAAGCGCGGGACGATCTTCGTGCCTCCAACGGTGACGAATCTTCCCGGAGTGACGCGCGAGACGGCGATCGAGCTTGCGCTGCAAGAGAAGATTCCCGTGCGGGAGGAATTCTTCGGTATCCCAGCGCTCTACGCTGCTGATGAGTGCTTTATCACCGGGACGGCTGCGGAGATCGCCCCGATCGTCGAGATTGACAAGCGCGTGATCGGGACGGGCAAGCCCGGCCCAATCACCCAGAGATTACTAGAAAAATTCCGAGCGATCACGGGAATCCCAGAGACAGGGACCCCCATCTATGAGTAGCGTGCGAGTCCGGTTCGCCCCAAGCCCCACAGGGGAATTGCACGTGGGGGGAGCGCGCACCGCGCTCTTCAATTGGCTTTTTGCTCGCAAGCACAAGGGCGTCTTCATTCTCAGATTTGAAGACACAGATATCGAGCGCAATCGCCCGGAGCTGATCGAGCCCATCATAGAGAGTCTGCGCTGGCTGGGACTGCTCTGGGATGAGGGGCCGTACTTCCAGAGCCAAAGATTTTCCCTCTATCGCGAGTGGGCCGAGCGGCTCCTCAACGAGGGCAAAGCGTATAAGTGCTACTGTACGCCGGAGGAGCTTGAGCAGAAGCGCCAGAGGGCTTTAGCTGCCAAGCAGAAGCCCCTCTACGATAGGCGCTGCCGCGCTCTCTCTCCTCAAGACGAAGAGAAGTTCATGCGTGAGGGGCGCCAGCCTGCCCTCCGATTGAAGATCCCCGAATCGGGAACGATCATCGTCAACGACGCGATCCGCGGGCAGGTGGAGTTCGATCTTGCGGAGCTGGACGATTTTATTATCTTGCGCTCCGATGGCCGGCCGACGTACAACTTCGCCGTCGTTGTCGATGACATAACGATGGGCATCACCCACGTCATCCGCGCCGACGAGCACCTCAACAACACTCCAAAGCAGATGCTGATCTATCAAGCGTTCGGGCATCCTGTGCCGGTCTTTGCGCACGTCCCTATGGTCTTAGCGAAGGATCGCAGCAAGCTCTCCAAGCGCCACGGGGCGACAGCCGTCTTTGAGTTTCGCGATCGCGGGATTCTGCCCGAGGCGTTAGTCAACTATTTGGCTCGGCTGGGCTGGTCCTACGGCGATCAAGAGATCTTCAGTAGAGAAGAGCTGATCGAAAAATTTTCGTTAGAAGCGATCCATCCCTCAGCGGCGATCTTCGACGAAGAGAAGCTCTTGTGGGTCAATCAGCACCATCTTAAGACGAGCGATCCCAAGCGTCTTGGGGAGCTTGTGCGTCCATTCCTTGTGAAGCTTGGCATTCTGAGCGAAGCGGAAGCGCACGCTGTGCCCAGCGAGAAGCTCGTGCAGATGGTGGTGCTCTTTCGGGAGCGGGCGAGGACGCTTGCGGAGCTGGCCGAGCCCGCGCGGTATCTGTTCACGGACAATTTTTCGCACGATCCAGAGGCGGTGCAGAAGTTCCTCACGCCGGAGAAGATCCCATTGCTTGAGGGGCTAGCGGGGGCACTCGCGGCTGTGGAGCCATTCACGGCGACGGAGATCGAGAGGGCCACGCGGGCGTACTTAGACTCTCAAGGCAAAACCCTCAAAGAGATTGCGCAGCCCTGTCGGGTGGCGCTGACGGGGCGGACTACGGGGGCGGGGCTCTTTGAGACGATGGAGCTGATCGGTCGGGAGAGGGTCATCGCGCGGCTGAGACGAGCCAGTTTAGCGCAGCAGCCGCAGGCGTCTTTGTAATTACATTTCGAGTTCGGCTCGATCCCATTCTTTCAGAAGTGCCGCGAGATCGTGCTGCAACGAGACGAGGCGCCCATAGAAGGAGCTTTCGAGCTGCTGGTGCAGTTTGCTATCTGGCTTTGTCTTCTTTAGCTGCTCGATCACTCGCAGGGTTTGGCGGCATTCGCTTTCAAACTCCTTGACCAAAGCATCGAGGAACTCGTTGGAGGCAGAGAGCACTCTGCACGTTGAGCTTGTGGGCATTGGCTGTCACCTCAGATAGCTATTGTGTCAGGTTCAGAGAATATTGTCAACTTTTCCGTGCTGGGGGTTATTCAAATTGCGCTCTTCGGCTTGGCCCTGCAACGGCGATTCAAGCGATAGCCGTGCGAGAGTTGCATCGTCGCCCCGGTGAAGCTACAATCCCAAGCATGAGCACAACACCCAAAGACTTCATCCGCGAGATCATCGAGAACGATATAAAGTCTGGACGATACGGCGGGCGCGTCCACACGCGCTTTCCCCCCGAACCCAATGGGTATCTCCACATCGGCCACGCCAAGAGCGCCTTGCTCAATTACTGGATCGCTCAAGAATACGGGGGCAAATTTAACCTGCGCTTCGATGACACCAACCCCGAAAAAGAAGAACAAGAGTACGTAGACGCCATCAAGCGCGACGTCAAATGGCTCGGCGTAGACTGGGAGGATCGCGAATTCTACGCTTCGGATTATTTTGAGCAGCTCTACCAGTGGGCCGAGGAGCTCATCAAGAAGGGCAAAGCCTACGTGTGCGATCTCTCGCCCGAAGAGATCAGCGAGTATCGCGGCAAAGCTATCATTCAAGACGGAAAGATCATCACTCCGCCGGGCAAAGAGAGCCCCTATCGCAACCGCTCCGTCGAAGAGAATCTCGATCTCTTCCGAAGGATGCGCGCCGGAGAGTTCCCCGACGGCTCCAAGACCCTGCGGGCCAAGATTGATATGGCTCACCCAAACTTAAATATGCGTGACCCCGTGATGTATCGCATCATGCACGTCCCGCACCATCGCACCGGCACACAATGGTGCATCTATCCGACGTATGACTGGGCGCATGGGCAGTCTGACTCCATCGAGGGCATCACCCACTCGATCTGTACGCTCGAGTTCGAGGACCATCGGCCCCTCTACGATTGGTTCTTGGATCAGTTAGGGATTCATCATCCGCGGCAGATCGAGTTTGCCCGGCTCAATTTGACGTATACGGTCATGAGCAAGCGGTTGCTCTTGCAGCTTGTGCAAGGGGGGTACGTGCGCGGCTGGGACGATCCCCGCATGCCCACGCTCGCGGGGATGCGCCGCCGCGGCTACACCCCCGAGGCGATCCACGAGTTCGTGCGGCGCGTCGGGGTCTCCAAGCGCGAAAGTATAACTGAAATAGAGCTTCTTGAGCACTGCGTCCGCCAAGATCTCAACAAGCGCGCGCCGCGCCGTATGGCCGTGCTCGACCCGCTCAAGGTCGTGCTCGTCAATTATCCCGACGATCAAGTCGAATGGCTCGAAGCGATCAATAATCCCGAAGACCCCAGCGCGGGCACGCGCCAGGTGCCGTTCTCTAAAGTCTTATATATCGAGCGCGACGATTTCATGGAGAACCCGCCCAAAGACTTCTATCGCTTGGCACCAGGCCGCGAAGTGCGCCTGCGCTATGCGTACTTCATCAAGTGCGTGGACGTCATCAAAGACTCTCACGGGAACGTGATCGAGCTGCACTGTACGTACGATCCGGCGACACGCGGCGGGGAGGCCCCCGATGGCCGCAAAGTCAAAGCGACAATCCACTGGGTTTCGGCCCAGCACGCCATTGACGCCGAAGTGCGCTTGTATGATCGTCTGTTCACCAAACCCGATCCGCTGGACGTGCCCGAGGGCCACGACTGGAAAGAAAATATTAACCCCAACTCGCTCATCGTGCTGACCAACTGCAAGCTCGAGCCAAGCTTAGCTGATGCCAAAGTCGGGGAGCGATTTCAATTTGAGCGCAAGGGGTATTTCTGCGTTGACCCGGACTCGACGGAGAAGAAGCTCGTCTTCAACCGCACGGTGACGCTCAAGGGGGAGTGGGACAAAGTCAAGCCCCAATAATGCGCACGGTATCGCTTGCTCCTCAACTCACATTGATAGACCTTGCGCTCTTCTTGCCCGCGGAGAGAGCGCTGGCTATTGCGGACGTGCACCTGGGGATCGAAGAGGCTCTGCGAGACGAGGGCATTCTCGTGCCGCGAGATCATCTTGCCCAGGTGCAGCAGAGGCTAGAACGTATCTTCGAGGAGCTGCGCGTCACGCCGTCGGACCCGCTGCGAAAAGTTCTTATTAATGGCGACTTGCGCCATCAGTTTGGGCCGCTGTCGCGGGTCGAGCATAAAGAGTCCAAAGAATTTCTGCGCTGGCTTGCTGAGTGGGCGGAGCAGATTGTTCTTATCGAGGGGAATCATGACGGCTCGCTGGGGGCGCTCGCCGGCGAGCGCGTTATGGTCTGTAAGAGCTACAGTGTGGGAGACTGTTGGTTTGTGCACGGTGACCAGGCTTCGCCTGGACCGTACGCCGTGCCGCCGCAGGCGGCACGACGAACAGCCCAGACGAAGTCTGGCGAAGCCTGGTGGATTGTCATCGGTCATGAGCATCCTGCGGTGGGCCTGCGAGACCCCGTCACCCAGCGCGTCGAAGTCTATAAGTGCTTTCTTGTGGAAAGGTCTGCGGAGAAGAATCTCTTAGTCTTGCCGTCGTTCAATCAGCTTGTGAAGGGGAGCGATCTGCTCAAGGAGCAGCCGCTCTCGCCGCTGGTGCGCCCAAGCGAGCTTGAAGATTTTTTCGTCTACGTGGTCTCCGACGCCGGGGATATCTATGAGTTCGGCCCGCTGCGCCGACTGCTGATCGCCCTATGACGTATGAAGCTATGCTCCAAAAGCTTTATAATCTCAAGGGGAGTGGGCTTGATCTGGAGCGCCTCTTGCGCGCTCTTGGAGATCCTCACAAAAGCTTTCGTGCGATTCGGGTTGCCGGCACCAACGGCAAGGGCTCAGTCTGCGCGTTCTTGGCGCAGATCTTGCACGAGGCGGGCTTTCGTGTGGGACTGTTCACTTCTCCTCATCTTGTTCATCCCGAAGAACGCATTCGCGTCAATGACCGAGAGATCTCGCCCCACGAGTTTCAGGAGGAGTTCGAGCGCATCTGGGCAGCTATCACGGAGCTCTACGGGAGCGCCAGCGAGCAGTATGCGCGATTCTTTGAAGTGCTCACGTTGATGGCTCTCGATTATTTTCGCCGAGAGCGCGTAGATTGGGCAGTGATCGAGTGTGGGGTGGGGGCGCGCACGGACGCCACGCGAGTGATTGCTGCCCCCGTTGCGGTCTTGACAAACGTGGAGCTTGACCATCGGGAGTCGTTGGGCACTACGATCACTCAGATTGCTTCTCACAAAGCTGCTGTGGTTGCTCCAGGGGGGACGCTGATCACCGCGGAATCGAAGCCCGAAGCCCTCAGGGAGATCGAGCGCGAGTGTCATCTGAAGAATGCTCAATTAGTTCAGCTCGATCTGTCAGGGCTGAAAGTTCGTGCCCAGAGTTGGGATGGGCAGCGCTTCACCTGGAGGGATTGGGAAAATCTCGAGATCTCGCTCGTGGGGAGCTATCAGCTCAGCAATGCTGTCTTGGCGCTCGAAGCCGCGCGCGCCTTGGGCGAGCCCGCCCTGACTGAAGAGACGATCCGCACAGGCTTAGCGAGGGCACGATGGCCGGGGCGGATGGAGTTGATCCAAAAAAATCCCCATGTTATGCTCGATGGAGCGAAGAATCCCGCGGGGATGCGGGCCTTGCGGACGGCGTTGGCCCTGCTCCCGTACGAGCGGGCGTTTCTCGTGCTAGGGATCTCCGATCGAAAGGATGCCGAAGCGATGATCCGTGAGATTGCCCCCATAGCTCAGGAGGTGATCGTCACGCGTGCGGCCTTTCGAGGCCTTGATCCGGAGTATGTGGCATCGGTTGTGCGGCGCTGCGGGGTGCCTTGCGAGGTCGTGACTCCGCCTCCTCTAGCTTTGGAAGCGGCGCTCCGTCGAGCGCACAAAGACGATCTGATCTGCGTGACCGGCTCGCTCTTTGTTGTGGGTGAGGTCAGGGCATGGTGGCACAGGCAAGGACATCCCCATGAAGATTATCATTGAAAATTTGCAGCTTTTTGGCCATCACGGGGTGCACGAGCACGAACGAGCTCAGGGGCAGTTCTTCTCTGTTGACGTGGAGCTTGAGCTTGATCCCCCCAAAGAAGATAATCTTTCAGAGACGGTGGATTACACGCAGGTCATCGAGCGGATTTGCGCGGTGAACGATTCTCGGTCTTTTCAGTTGATCGAGACGTTGGCTTGTGCGATCGCGGAGGCGATCGCGCGTGATTTCTTGAAGGTGCAGCGCGTGCGCGTGCGCGTGAGAAAACTGAAGCCCCCTGTGGCGCCTCATATCACGCTCGATGCGGTAGCCGCGGAGGTGATCTGGGATCGCTCGCGTCTATCTTAGCCTAGGCTCGAACCTGGGCTGCCGCGAAGCCCACATTCAGCGGGCCATGAGCGCTCTGGCTCAGATCCCTCAGATAGAGATCTGCCGTCAAGCTCGGCTCTACGAGACCGAGCCCGTGGGCGTAGAAGACCAGCCGTGGTTTCTTAATACTGTCGTCGAGATCGAGACGAGCTTATCTCCGCGGGAGCTTCTTACTGTATGCAAGCAGATCGAGCGCGCGCTGGGGCGCGGCGAGCGCGAGCGCTACGGCCCGCGCGAGATCGATCTCGATATCTTGTTGTATGACGACCGGGTTGTAAATGATGTGGACTTGCAGATTCCTCATGCGCAGCTGCACCGGCGACGATTTGTGCTGGTGCCGCTGGCGGAGCTCGCGCCGCAGTATCTCCATCCGGTTCTGCGCAAGACGATAGCAGAGCTGCTGCAGGAACTGACGGACTCCAAGGAGGTGAGGCCCTACGACCACGGAGATCCTCATCGAGACCGTCGCTCCGACGACGCGCATCGCGTTGCTGGAGGACGGGCGCCTCATGGAGATTCACTATGACGACCCTGAGCGCATCTTGGGGAACATCTACAAGGGCATCGTGCGGGATATCTTGCCGGGGATCAACGCGGCGTTTGTGGATGTGGGGCTTGAGGAGAAGCTCTTTCTCTCGATGAAGGAGCTCAGCGATGAGCTGTGGCAGAAAGCTCGTGGGCAGAGCCCGCAGATTCAAAAGCTTCTCAAGAGCGGTCAGCAGATCATCTTGCAAGTGAAGCGCGAGGGGATCGGCACGAAGAACCCCCAAGGGACGATGAAGATCAGTCTTCCTGGGCGCTACTGGGTCTTCCTGCCTACCCATGAGCGCTTGGGGGTCTCGCGGCGCATCGAGGACGAGCATGAGAGCCGGCGGCTGCGGCGCATCGCAAGAAAGCTCAAGCACAAGGGCGAAGGGCTGATCGCGCGCACGGCGGCCCAAGGGGCCTCCGAAGAGGATCTCGAGCGCGACTTCAATTATCTCTTGGGGACGTGGAAGGGGATCGAAGAGCAAGCAGCCCGGGTCAAGGCCCCAGCGTTGCTCTATCGTGGGCTGGATTTAGTCAAGGCCTTCTTGCGCGACCGGCTGATAGAGGACGTCAAGAGGGTGGTGGTCGACAGCGAACGGGTCTATCAAGAGATCAAAGATTTTCTGTCTTATATGCACATGGATCAGTTTATGGATCGCATCGAGCTCTATCGGGGGAAGCGGCCGCTCTTTGAGGCGCGCGGGGTGGAGAAGCAACTGCGAGAGAGCTTGCAGCCGAAGGTACGGCTGCCTGGGGGCGGCTCGCTCGTCATTGCCGAGACGGAGGCACTGACGGCGATCGACGTGAACACCGGCAGCGATATTAAATACAAAGATCAAGAGCAAGCGATTCTCAATACGAACCTGGAAGCGGCGGTAGAGATCCCCCGGCAATTGCGGTTGCGCAAGCTCAGTGGGATCATCATTGCGGATTTTGTGGACATGAAGCGGCGCGAGCACGTTGAGAAGGTGATTCGCAAGCTCCAAGAGGAGCTGAAGAAGGATCGTGTCCCGGCAGATTTTGTGGACATTACGAAGTTGGGGCTAGTTGAGATAACGCGCAAGCGTGAGGGGGAGAGCTTGCTGGGCATGCTCGAGGAGGAAGAAGAGACTTGAAAATGTGTGTGCTGTGCGCTATAGTATCTCTTGAGCTATCTTACGGGCGCATAGCTCAGCGGGAGAGCGCCTGCTTCACACGCAGGAGGTCCGAGGTTCAAGTCCTCGTGCGCCCACTCTTATTCTATTCGCCCTTGACAAAGTGGGCGATAAGTGCTTTAATATAAGTGTGCAGATCGGGAGGCTTAGGGAATCCCCAAGGTGTGTGGGGCTTATGACCTAAGCTAAGAGTGTCTTGCTCCCCCGATCGCGCTTCTTTTTAGAACAAGCTCAACAGCTCGTGCACTTGAGCGCGTCGGTCTGGTTCGTGCTCTCCTCGGTAAGTAGCGTGAGCTTTGGCATGGGCGCGTGAGGTCTTCCCGATGCGCTGGATGCGGAGAGGTCGCCCCAGATGCCACTTGAATCCACCTCAACGCGCAAGCCCCAACCTTCCTAGATTGCATCCATGCCGCCAAATTCACTTATTATTATCTTCGCGCGTGCTCTTGGGCTGTCCCCTTGGGTAGAAAGAGCGTCACAATCAACGCCAAAACTGCCACCACAAGCCCCACGACAAATACCCAGTGGAGCGCCGTCGCAAGAATCTGCTGGAGCGCACTCTCGACAGAGGCCGGAAGCTGCGCCCGCGCCGCTGGGCTCAATAGCGCATCGGGATGGCGAAGAAGGTCCATCAGCTTCTCAGGAGGCAGCAAGCTGCCCAACTCCGAGAGCTGAGCCGCCTGAGAGTTCATCTGAGCGCTCAAGACCGCGCCCATCACCGCGACCCCGACTGCACCACCAATAGATCGAAAGAAGACCGTCCCCGATGTCGCAATTCCCAACTGATTGCGCGGCACCGAAGTCTGCACGGCAATGAGCAGCGTGACCATCGAGAAGCCCATGCCCGCCCCAGCTATCGCCAAGTACCCCATCACAGCCAGCCGAGTTGCGTGGGCGTTTAAAGTAACAAGCCCCAAAAAACCCAACACTAACAGCCCAACGCCAATGAGCGCCGTGGAGCGATAGCCGATCTTCAGAATCAGCCTGCTGCCTACGATAGAGAACCCCACCCAGCAGAGCACAAAGGGCGTGAGCGCCGTGCCCGCTTCGGTCGCGGTCGTCCCAATCACCCCTTGAACGAAGAGCGGGATAAACGAGAGCGACCCGAACATCGCCATGCCCACAAAAAAGCCGTTCGCCGACGAGACGCTAAAGATCCTGTGCCGGAAGAGCGAGAGCGGCACGATGGGCTCCGACGCGCGACGCTCGACAGCAAGAAAGACAAGGACTAGTAGCGCGCAGACACCCAAGAGCCCAAGCTTTAGGGGAGTTCCCCAATCTTGCCGTCCTAGCGTGACTAAGAGCAACGTCACGAGAAGGGTCAGGGTGATCGCGCCGGCGTAGTCTATAGAGACGCTCTTGCGGTGGTCGCGTGGCTCCACGAGAGCCAGCCCGATCAGCAGCGCCGCGGCGATCCCAAAGGGGATATTGATATAAAAAACCCAGCGCCACGAGAGATGGTCCGTGATAAACCCGCCGATGAGCGGCCCAATGATACTCGCTAGCCCCCAGACGCCGCTGAAGAGCCCTTGCATCCGCGCGCGCTTCTCTAAAGAATAAATCTCCCCGATGATCGTTATCCCCAGGGGCAGGAGTGCCCCGGCCCCAAGCCCTTGAAGGGCCCGAAAGAGCACCAACTGCCCCATCGAATTTGCTGCCCCGGAGAGCGCCGACCCAATCAGAAAGATCGCGATTCCCAGCAGAATAAAGCGTTTGCGCCCGTATAAGTCAGAGAGCCGCCCCCACAGGGGGACGGTGACGGTCGAAGTCAAAATATACGCGGAGAAGACCCAGCTGTAGATGTGCAAGCCTCCTAAGCTGGCGATGACCGTGGGCATGGCCGTGCCCACGACTGTGGACTCTAAAGCTCCCAAAAAGAGCCCCAGCATAACTCCCAGCGTGACGGTCTTCTGTTGGGAGGGCGTCAGGGGCACTGGTTCCGAAAGAGTTATCTGAGCCTCCGAAGAAGTCGCTTCCAGGGGCGATTGTGATTCGCTCATAAGAGAGGTGAGTATAGCGAAAACGGCTCAGTTGATTAAGCCCGGAAGCGATTGATCGCGTCGCGAAGTTCTTGGGCGGCTTTGCGAGCGGCCTGGGCGAAGTCCCTCTCTTGGGAGGCGAAGAGCACGCTGCGCGACGCTGTGATAATCGCCAGCTCGCCGCGGGAGTTAAAGCTGTTTTTGACGGCGCGTTCCAGATCGCCCCCTTGCGCGCCTACGCCCGGCACTAAGATGGGCATCTCGTCGCCGACGATTCGACGGACGAGCGAAAGCTCTTGAGGAGCTGTAGCTCCGACGACCACGCCCACGTTCTGTCGAGTGTTCCATTGGCGGGCTTTTTCGGCGATGTGTTGATAGAGGGGCTTGCCAGCGCAGTTCAGTTCTTGGAAATCCCGTGCCCCCGGATTGGACGTGCGCACCAAGAGAAACGCGCACTTTTCTGAGTATTCTAAAAACGGGGCGATGGAGTCGAAGCCCATGAGGGGATTGACGGTCGCGGCGTCGAAGCGATAATACTCAAAGAGCGCTTTGGCGTAGGCGCGCGCGGTGTTCTCGATATCGCCGCGCTTGGCGTCGGCGATCACGGGGATCTCTTGAGGGATGAGCTCGCGCGTCTTGGAAAGAATCTCAAGCCCCACCGGGCCGAGCATCTCGTAGAACGCAAGGTTTATCTTGTACGCGCAGACAAGATCGCTCGTCGCTTCGATGATCGCTCTGTTAAACTCGAAGACGGCGTGAGTGCCGTGGCGCTCGCGCACAAACGTTGGGATCTTCGAGAGCTCTGAGTCCAGCCCGACGCAGAGCCAACTCTTGTTCTGTCTAGCCGCCGCTCGAAGCTTTTCGAGAAAATTCATGGGCGCCAGACTTCGTCTGGACTGTGCGCCTTCGCCGGCCATTGGCCGGCGAAGATGAACGGTCCATGCGAAGCCTGGCGGCCATAGTATAACTTGTCACCGGGAACTTTTCACTGTAAATTCTTTCTCGTATGCGCGTGATCATCATTGGGGCGGGGGAGGTGGGGCGGAGCATCGCCTCGGCCCTGCAAACAGATCACGATGTCGTGGTCGTCGAGAGAGACCCTCAACGGATCGAGCTCCTTCAAAGTTTGGACGTCTTGGCACTGCTGGGCAACGGCGCAAGCTTAAAGACCCTCAAAGACGCCGGAGCCGAGAAGGCCGACTTGGTCATCGCCAGCACTGACATTGATGAAGTGAATATCGTTGCGTGTGCCTCGGCCAAGCAGCTGGGCACGAAGGTCACGATCGCGCGCGTCCAAGATGCAGAATACTTACAGACGTGGAAGCGCGGCTCTTTAGGGGTCGACGAGATGGTCTGCAGCGAGCTCATCACTTCCCAAGCGATCGCCGATGTGATCGGGCTGCGCGGCGTGCGAGCCGCCGATGAGTTCGCCGATGGGAAGATCCTGATGACCGAGACGGTCGTTGAAGAGAATTCCCCGCTCATTGGGCTGAGATTGCGCGAGGCGGCCATCCCCAAAGACTGCAACGTCGCCAGCATCATCAGAGGGAACACTGTGATCATCCCGCGCGGGGAGGATCACATCCTTGCAGGGGATCGCCTGGTGCTCATCGGGACGCCGCAAGCTGTGCATGAGTTCAACCGACGGCTCAGCCTCTATCCTACGGTCAAAGAAGTGCTCATCATTGGGGGCGGGCGCATCGGATTTCGGCTTGCCCAGATCTTACAGACCCGCGGGCTCAGACCCAAACTGATCGAGCCTGACGAGGAGCGCAGCCGCTGGCTCGCGGAGAATCTCCCCCACACTCTGGTCTTTCACGGTGATGGCACAGATATCGAGCTGCTTGAGCGCGAGGGGCTCCATCGGTGCGACGTCGCCGTGAGCGTCACCGGGGCGGACGAGCGCAATCTGCTCTGTGGGCTCCTGCTCAAGCGCATGGGCGTTCCTCAGGTCATCGTGCGGGTGGAAGATCCCAATTTCATCACGATCTTTGAGCGCGTGGGTATTGATATCGCTATCAATCCGCGGCGCTTGATCGCCGAGGAGATCATCAAGTTCACGCGGGGGCGCATCGAGAAGTCGCTCTCCCTTGAGGAAGACCGCGCGGAGGTCTTGGAGATCGAGGTCTCCCCGCGCAGTCCGCTCATCGGGGTGAAGCTAGCGGCGGCCCAGGTGCCCGCGGGGGTGCTGATCGGGGCGATCGTGCGCGAAGGGAGCGTGATCATCCCCCGGGGAACGGATGCTCTGCAGCCTGGGGATCACGTGATCGTCTTCAGCACCAAGGAAGCCGCAGCCACAGTCGAGAAGCTCTTATGATACGGCGCTGGGATCTTGCGGTGGACGTGCGCGCGGCGCTCCATCTTGTGGGCAAATTGATCAAATGGTTCAGCGTCGCGTTTGTGGTGCCCTTCTTCTATGCGATCGGTGCGCGCGAGCCGTGGTGGCCCTACGCTCTGTCGGGATCTATGGCCCTGGTTGGGGGCTGGCTCGTCGAACGCGCGGCGCGCACGGAGAGAGACATCGGCCCTCGTGAGGGCTTCCTCGTCGTCGCTCTGGCGTGGCTGCTTGTAGCGGGCTTAGGGGCGATGCCCTTTATACTTTTAGGGATTCTGCGCCCTCTCGATGCATACTTTGAAGCGATGAGCGGCTTCACGACCACAGGAGCGACGGTGATCGCCCACGTCGAGGGGTTGCCCAGAGCGTTGCTGTTGTGGCGGGCGTTCACCCAATGGCTCGGCGGGATGGGCATTATTGTCTTAGCGGTGGCGCTTCTGCCCAAGCTAGGGGTCGGCGGCTCCCAATTGATGGACGCCGAAGCCCCAGGGCCGACGCTGGAGAGGCTCACGCCACGCATCCGCGAGACGGCACGACTCCTGTGGGGCATCTATGTCGGTCTGACAGCGCTCGACGTAGTATTGCTTGTCTTAGTGGGCCGGCTGAGTTTGTTTGATGCAGTGGCTCATGCGTTCACCACGCTCTCTACGGGGGGGTTCTCTACGAAAGACAGCGGGTTTGCGAGCTTTTCGCCGGCAGCTCAGTGGGTCACCGTGCTCTTTATGATGCTCGGCGGGCTGAATTTTGCGTTGCTCTATAGAGCTATTGGGCGTCGGCAGCCGCGCGCGCTCTTTATGGATACGGAAGCGCGTTTCTATGGGGCGCTCTTGCTCGGAGCGACCTTCGCGCTTCTGGGGAGTGTAGGAATTGGGCTTGACAATCTCAGACATAGCGCGTTTCAAGCCGTCAGCATCATGACGACGACGGGGTATGCCAGCACCGACTTTGAGCAGTGGCCCGCGGCAGCAAAGATGATCTTGTTTGTTTTGATGTTTCTAGGAGGGTGCGCCGGGAGCACGGCAGGCTCGATCAAAGTGATCCGCACGTGGCTGGTCTTTCGCTTCATCGTGCGGGAGACAAGAAACGTCATTCATCCGCAAGCGGTCCTGCCCATCCGCGTGAGCGGACGCGTCGTGAGCGAGGAGATCGTGCGAGCAGTCGCAATATTTGCTATTCTGTACGTGACGATCTTCGCCTTGGGCAGCATAGTGTTGATGTGGGATGTGGCGCGGGTGGGACTGAATCTTGAGATCATCGAAGCCGCGAGCGCCGTCGCGGCGACGCTGGGCAATGTCGGCCCGGGCTTTGGGCTGGTCGGCCCGATGGGCACCTACGCCCAGCTCCCTGAGACGTCTAAAATTTTATTAGTCTTTCTGATGTGGGCCGGACGCTTAGAGCTCTTTCCCGTGATCGTGCTCTTTGTGCGCAGCTACTGGAAGGGCTAAGATGCGCGCATTCATCGTGCTCGGCCATAAAGTCCCGCTGACGCCCAACTTCTCGCTCAATGATCTTCCCGGCAGCGCCGGGAGACTCGATATTCTCTGTCGCTGCGTGACGGCGGCGTTCTGTCTGTCGCACGGGATTCGCCGCGACGTCACGGTCTATTTGGTCTTGCAGAATCAGATTGTGTTGCGCTTTGAAGGGACTCGCTTAAAGCATCTCAACCCCGACGAGCGCTCGACCGCAGCGCTCATCCA
>JAPWVB010000112.1 GCA_028275205.1 Candidatus Acetothermia bacterium | reverse complement strand
CCGGGGTCGAGCCCATGCCGTAGCTGGAGATCGCAATAAAGTCATACTCGACGGGGATGGTCATAGCGCGGGTGAGGTCTGCTAAGAAGACGACAGCGCCGCGCAGCAACCCCACAGCAATGGGCGGCTCGTGGGCGAGCTTCTCCCCTAACAGCTTTGCGTAGTCGTGGGAGATCTGCTGGCCCAGCTCGCGCACCCGCTGGGCAATCTGAGCTTCCGTAAACAGAACGCGCTCGATCTCGTCAGGCATTATTTGCGCACCGAGAACTTCTCTTCAAGTCTGTGCAATCTCTCGGCGATTCCCCCGTACTCGAGCTCCTCCATGCCCACCATCGCCGGGCCGGAAAAGCCCTGACGACGAATCTCGCTCATCTTCCGCGCCGCCTTCTCGCGCACCCAGTCCCAGTACGGATGATCAAAGATATCTACTGGCCCAATCAGCTTTCCGTCTTTGACGGAAAACCCCAGACACTGCACCATCGCCGGGCCGTCGAAATACCCAATAGTAGAGTTTCTCTTGACGGGCATGAGCGGAACGTTGTGACTTCCCCGGCAGTCGCCCGCGACGTAGTGCGCGATCTCAAACGGCGCTACGACCTCGCCGGTCGCAGGAAATTGCGACTGCACCCGCACGAGCATCACCGGGTCGTCTTTGCCCACATACTTGCCCGCGATATTATGCAGCCTCGTCGTGCTGCAGACGACGGCGATCTCGCCCGTCTTGCGCGAGCGAATGCTCTCGATCACAAAGCGATGGTTGTCGCGCAACAGCGCCGCGATGTCGTAGAGATCTTCAGGAGCGTTCAGGTTGATGACCCTGTCGCCCTCAGTGTAGTTGACGTCCATGATTGTGAACGAGAACCCTGCCGCGAGGGTCGAGCTGAGCATGAGCCCTGGGCTGTACATGGGGTCAGCGAACGCTAAATATAATGGGAGATTAAACGCGCCGGGCTCAGTCTTGTCGGCAGCGAAGAACAAGAACGGCTCAGCAGGGCGCTCTTCGATCTCCATCTCGGCGACGCCGGGGCCCAGGCCGCGCACGTTCCCGGAAAAGCTGTCTTTTAAGAGATCTTGTCCGGCGCCGTAGAGCCCCTCGGCCTTGGCAACGGCCGTGCCCGCTTTGAACGCTTCCCAGGCAAGACCGTGAATCTCTTTGTTGCCCACGCCCCTCTGATGGGTCATGAGGATGTGAATGTCGTCGCCGCAGTAGCCGACGTAATAATCTATGAGCAGATTCTTTGCGTTCTTCTTGACGAACTCAGAGACGGCATTGACGACGCCGGGGCTGGGGCAGATGTGCCCGGCGATCGCGCCGATGTCGGCCTTGATCGCACTGATGGTGACCTTCATACGAACCTCCTTCAAATCAATTTTATCTGGCTATTGTCCGCGAGCACGAAGCTGAGCGCCTCCGGGCGGCGGTCTTTTTTACTAATAGCGACGTTGCGCCCGATGAGGCTGTGATCAATCCGCCCGATGCCATCAATGTGAGACCCCTCCATCACAATGCTGTACTCGATCTCACTGTGTCGGATGGTGACGCGCGGGCCGATGGCCGTAAACGGCCCAATGAACGAATCCTCGATCACTGCGCCCTCGCCGATGACCAGCGGGCCGCGCAACTCTGAGTTTTTAATCTTTGCCCTCGGCGCGATCTGCACCCGCCCGGTGATCTGCGAATGATTATCAAGCTCGCCCTCGATCTGGGTCGTGATGCGCTCAAGGAGCAATCGGTTGGCGTGGAGCATATCGTCGGGTTTCCCTACGTCTTTCCACCAGCCCCGCGCAAGGTGCGGCGTGACGCGGTAGCCCTTGTCTATGAGTCTTTGAATCGCGTCTGTAATTTCTAATTCGTCGCGCCAGCTGGGCTTGATCTCCCGGATCGCCTCGAAGATCTTCTCGTCGAAGAGATAGACCCCGACGATCGCGAGGTTGCTTGGTGGATCTTTAGGCTTCTCGATTACTTTGATAATCTGTCCGTCTTTCAGTTGGGCGACCCCGAAGCTGCGCGGGTCTTCCACTTCCACGAGCACGATCGAAGCGTTCGCATTGCCACGCTCGAACTCTCTCACAAAGTCGGCCACACCGTTCTCCAAGAGATTATCTCCCAAATAGACCAAGAACGGCTCGCGGCCCACAAACTCGCGGGCGCACGAGACCGCGTGGGCCAGCCCCTTGGGCTGATGCTGTAAGATATATGAGATCTTCAAGCCCCACCGGGAGCCATCCCCCAGAGCCAGTTTGAACTCTTCCTCGCGGTGTGGGCTGACCACAATGCCCAGCTCCCTGATCCCCGCTTGGGCGACCGCTTCGATGCTATAGAAGATCACGGGCTTGTTGGCGACGGGGATCAAGTGCTTGGCGCCCGTGTAAGTCAGTGGGCGCATCCTGGTGCCCTCTCCGGCGCAGAGAATGATCGCTTTCACGTCTTATCTTACTCAGAAGACGCGCTCGCCCGCAAGATACGTCCTCTCGATCGCGATCTCATTGATCTGTGTTGGGGCTTGGAAAGGATCGCGCGAGAGCACGATGAAATCCGCGAACTGGCCCAGCTCCAGCGAGCCCATGCTGTGCTCTTCAAACGCCGCATAAGCCGCGCCCAGGGTATACGCATGGATGGCTTCAGCAACAGAGATTCTTTGATCAGGATGCGGCGCGTTGACAGCCCAGTGGATGCCGTAGAGCGGGCCGAAGGGCATCCCGTCGCTTCCGAACGCGAGCGCTACCCCTGCGTCTAAGACCTTGCGATGGGGGTCAATGTGGGCGTCGCGCTCTGGGCCAAGACGAGCTTCATAGAGTCCGCCGGGGCCGCTCCATTGGAGAAAATTGGGCTGCATGGAAGCGATGATGCCCAGCTCTCGCATACGAATGATCTGCTCAGGATGCAAGAGCTCCGCGTGCTCGATGCGATGACGGCGTTCGGGGGTAGCCCCTGCGTGAGAGAGCGCTTCGAGCGCGGCATCAATGGCTCGATCCCCAATCGCGTGGATCATCACTTGGAAGCCGTGATCATGAGCGCGCTTCACCAAGCGATTGAGTTCGCTCTGCTCGTAGTTGAGCTTACCTAAAGGGGAGACCCCTCCCCCAGCCCCTCCCCGAGACGGAGAGGGGAGGCTCTCCTCCCCTTTTAGGGGAGGGGCCGGGGGAGAGGTCTGGTAAGGCTCTCTGAGCGCGGCGTTACGCGCGCCCAGCGAGCCGTCCGCAAAGAATTTGATCGCTCCTAGCTTTAAAAATTCATCCCCAAAGCCCGTGCGCAGCCCCAGCGCTATGAGCTGATCGAGATAGTGAACCTCAATGTTGAGGCGCACGCGAAGCTTGAGCTGATGGGCCTGATGGAGCGCTATATACGCTCGGATATGAGCGGGCTTGGCAATGTCGTGGATCGCCGTCACGCCCAGCTTATGGGCAAGCTT
>JAPWVB010000096.1 GCA_028275205.1 Candidatus Acetothermia bacterium | reverse complement strand
AACTCCCAGCTCGTGTAGGCGATCTGCGAAGCTTTGCGGAAATTAGTGGAAAAGCCGCGCAAGGGCCACGCTCCCCCCGGTCCACCTACGCTTAGGAGCTTGATATCATCGCGCGCCAGCACCGTCAGCCGACTCAAACGATTCTCAAATCCCAACGGCAGCTGTACACTCTCGCGCTGCGCAATCTGAAAGAGCATCTTCCATGAGCGCTCGTGCCAGACGAATTCCACCGAAAGCCCCAAGTCCCGCCCGATGCGCAAGAGATCGCTGCCACCCTCGAGCGACTCGCGATAGCGCACCAAAAACGACGGCATGAGCTGCTCCCCTTGGCGGAACTGCGCTCCTAGGGCAAGCGTCTGGGTTCGCCCCATCACCCGCGAGAGGGTCAGCTCGAGCTCCGCCCGCGCAATGCTCTCAAACTCAGCAGTATGCTCAAGGTGCACTAAGAATTTCGGGCTCAGCGAGTTGAACGTCTGTGCAAACCACCCCAGCCAGGGCGTTCTCGCCTTCAGAGCAAATTCTATGGAAGCATCGAAGGCGAGCACCGGCTGTCGGCTCTTCAGATCGAGCCCAGCGTACAGCGTATAGCCCTGATGCCCCAAGGGGTCGAACCCCATCAGAAAGAGAGCCGGCTGCAATGGATTGGGGATGGGCACCCACAGGCGCGGTGCTAAGAATTCTTGAGCACGATAGGGCTGTGCCGGCAGATCCGCGCGGCGCCAGCCGGGCCATTCTGAGATATTCTCGCGCTCAAACTGCACGGGCTGCCATCTTTGCGGGTCGTAGTCCATCACGTGGAGCTCGTAGCCCTGGGTGCTGTAGCTGATAAATGCGATCTTCGTCCCATTGGGCGAGACGGCCGGGGCGAACGCCCCTGTCAGCACATTGGTGACTTTGAAGAATTGCCCATCGGAGAGACGATACGCGTAGAGATTATAGACGCCATCGCGCTCTGAGCTGAACAGAATGAAGTTCCCGTCTGGGGACCAATCGGGGTCGAAGTCTCCCGCTTTGTCTTGGGTGAGAGCTGTCAGCTGCGAGCCGTCGGCTGACAGCACATACAAATCTTGATAGCCGCCCATCTTCCAGAGCGTCAGCGCTATGTGCTTTCCATCGGGCGAGATCGCAAACGAGTCTATGAGAGTCCCGTCGGGGAACTCATAGAACGGCACGATACGCTTGCTCTCAAGCTCGTAGAGAGCGAGAATCGGCGCGTGGCCGTTGGGGCGCTGCTGCGCAAAGAGAATCTTTGTGCCGTCGGGGAAGAAGACCGGATGGTACGCGCGGGCGCGCTCCGTCAGCTTCTGCTCTTCTTTCTTTTCCAAGTCCCACAGATACAGATCAGCGTAGACGTAGTGATTGTCGAAGATCTCGTGTCGGGTGTAGAGCACGAATCTGCCGTCGGGGGAAACTTGCGGCGCCGGGGCGAAGAACGGCGGCCTAAAAAACCCAAGCTCGAAGGGCATAGCGAAAACAGCCTGATCTTCCCTACCGTCGGGGGTGATGCGCCGGATCGCAGCTTCGCGCACAGGGTCTTTGTGATAGTAATAGATGAACTTGCCGTCGGGTGCCCAAGCGGGATCGTTGTTCCAATACCCCAAGCGACTGATCTTGCGCGAGGGCGTGACGCCTTCGCTCTTGATCTGCTCGATCTGGGGCGCAAACTGCCCTCTGAGCCATTCGCGCCATGCGCGCTCTAACTCTTGTGCCGAGACGCCTAGAGCTTTCTTAAAGATTCCCTCAAAATCGTTGATCGCACCCAATGTGACGATGGGCAGCAGTGAGTCGGCGTTGAGTTCGTCTAGGAGGGCGAGTTTGTCGTCGCCGTATTTTTCGGCGATGAAACGAGTGAACCAGGCGCCCCAGTCGTGAGCGAGCATATATCCCGAAGGCCAGCCCGGAGGATCGTAGCCGTAGCCCACGCTCATCTGATCGAGAGGGATGAATCTATTCTCTAAGACTTGGGCGCGGAAGTACATCGCGTCTCGGCTCGAACTCGAGCGCGACGCGCTAGTGCGCTTCAGCTCAAAATAGATGGGGATGCCCTCGATGAGCGTGCCGGGCTTGATGTTATTCGTGAGGGTGAGCACCGGGCCGAGCCACGGGCGCAATCTCTCAGAAAGCCCTGAAGTTTTCATAATATCGAAGACGTGCCCGATCTCGTGATAGAGCACATCCTCAAGCCACGAGGGATTTTGAGGGTTGAGCCACTCATTGAAGACGCGGGCGTTGGAGACGCTGGCGATCACATCGCCGAAGGGGTTGGCCGCGCCCACGGCGAAGTCCGACGGGTCTGCTAAGATAATATTTATCTTAAAGGGCACCGTATATCTGAGCTCTCTGACCCAGAACTGATACGCCTCTTCGCTGACGAGGGCCGCTTCTTGGGCGATCTCCTCAAGCCCATCGTGATAGACTATCCGAAAGTGCTCGGTCGAAAGCACGTACCAATCGCGCGCGGGATCGAGATCGAGAAACTGCGCCGACGCTGTGCTCACACAGCTCAGCATCAACACACCGACGACGAGAAGCCCTCTTGCGTGCATAGATGCCTCCTTGGGATGATGTGAATCACGGAAGGCACTGAATATGCCACAGAAGGCACGGAAGCCGGCTCTATTTCAGTGCCTTCCGTGGCTCATTCTGTGTCCTCCGTGATTCAGATCATCCCCCAAAATCTTCGGTCTTGAAAGTCTCAGCTTCTTCGAGGACTTTCTTGATGCGCAGCTGAGCCTCGCTCAGTTTCTTTTGGATAGAATCAGCGAGCTTGACCCCCTCCTCAAAGAGCTCTAATGACTCCTCGAGCGAGATCTGCTCGCTCTCTAACTGACGAACGATCTCCTCAAGCCGTGCCAGCGCCGGTTCAATCTTGAGATTTTTCTTCTCCATCGTTGGCCTCCTTGGCTTCGACGCGGCTGAGCAGCCGTCCTCGATGCAGCGTGATCTTCACGCGCTCGCCGAGGCGCACTTGCTCTGCTGAGCGCACGATCTGGCCCGCTTCGCTCTCGACGACCGAAAAGCCGCGCCGCAGCACGCTCGCGGGGTTCAGGCTCTCCAAGCGCCTCAAGAGATTGTGCCATCGCTCTTGAGAGCGCCCCAGGCGCTCGCGCATCGCCCGCACGAGCAGCTCCGAAGAATGATCGAGACTTTGCTGGTGCTCACGCACACGTTGCACCGGACGGTGCAATCCTCGGCTGCGCCGCAGCACTTCCAGACGCATGAGATACCCATCCACACGCGATGCGATGAGCTCGTGCACTCGCGCCCGCGCGCTTTGGGTAAATTCTATGAGCTCTCTTCTATCGGGGACGGCCATCTGCGCGGCGGCCGTCGGCGTCGGCGCGCGCGCATCCGCCACAAGATCAGCGATCGTTATGTCTATTTCGTGCCCCACCGCCGAGATGATGGGCACCGAAGACTCGAAGATCGCCCGCGCGACCGGCTCCTCGTTGAATGCCCACAAGTCTTCGAGAGAGCCGCCGCCGCGGGTGACGATCAGCGTGTCTATGGGTTCTATCTTCAGCGAGTAGCGATTGGCGGCACGGATCGCCTCGGCGATCTCGACCGAAGCTCCTTCCCCTTGGACTTTGGCCGGGAAGAGCAGCACCTCGACGATGGGGTATCGTTCGCGCACGATCTTGAGGACATCGCGCAGGGCTGCGCCTTCGGGGGAAGTGACGATCCCGATGCGTTCAGGGAATTGTGGGATGGGCTGCTTGAAGCGCGCGTCGAAGAGCCCTTCGGCCTGGAGCCGCGCCTTCAATCTCTCTAGCTCGAGCTGGAGTTTCCCAACGCCTGCGGGTCGCATCTCCAGCACGGTGATCTGATAGCGTCCGCGCCGCTCGTAGAGCGTGATCTTCCCAAACACGATGACCTTCTGGCCGTCAGCGGGGGCAAACTGCAAGAGCGCATTATAGTCTGAGAACATCACGGCTTCGATCTCGGCGGCTTCGTCTTTGAGGGTGAAGTACATGTGGCCGTTGCGGTGGTGGGTGAAGTTGGAGATCTCCC
>JAPWVB010000017.1 GCA_028275205.1 Candidatus Acetothermia bacterium | reverse complement strand
CGCTCTAATTTTTTGAGGAGATCATCTTCGGGGATGATCTCGACCGCGCGGCGCTTGAGAAACTGCAGCTGCTCTTCGGGTGTGAAGCGCTTCACCATATAGGGTGAGTTTAGCGAAGGGCCCTGCGAGATGCAACTCCCTAGCTTAAGTGCTTGGGAAAGGATTCTCGCTGACGGGCGAGGATATCTGGGCGAAGCTCCAGAAGATGGATCTGCACGAGGTCCTGCGCACCCTGGAGCAGGCTGCGGCTAGCAAGCCTTAGCGTTCCCCAGCCAGCTTGGACATAAACTCCTCCACATAAGCTGCCACGCGCTCAACAATCTCCTCTGCGTGTCGCAGGTCTTGCTCTGCTTCTTCCCGACTGATCTGGAGCAGGTAGCCGTAATCGCCGGTCTCGCGGTCGCGCCGTAACTTGGTAATCGCCTGACCGAACTCCCTGGGAAAGATCCCCGGCCTGAGAAAGTGCTGCGCAAACCCACTGATCACCCCAGAATGCTTCGAGAAAGTCAGCCCCTTGGTCAACAGCGCTGCCTGCATCACATGAAAGACCGCATAGTAAGCCCGCACGGAGGCAAAATCGTAGTCGCCCTCGTGCCAGTGCTTGCGCGCTGCCTTCAGGCTGCGGCGGGCCTTCTCCAGCATCGCCTGGAGTTGCTGACGCAGTTCGCTCCTCATGGCAGGGATATACCCTCGCGGAGCGCATTCTGGATAAACGGCTCAAAGCGCAGCCGCTCTAGTTCTGCTTCGCTCATCACAAAAGCCGAGATCAAGATCCCCTCGTCCACAAGCAGCTGGGCGCTCAGCTCCGCTACTGCCTCTTTGAGAGCTGGATCGGCTTGGGGGAGGATAATGAGCAGATCGTAGTCGGAATTGGGCGTTGCTTGCTGGCGGGCTTGCGAACCGAATAAGAGCAAGCGGGCTTGAGGGGCGAGTCGGCGCACCTCAGTCAGAAACTGTTCTAAGGCAGCTGAGCTCGTAAGAACTGCCATAACCCATCACTGTAAGATACGCCAAAAGGAGCTGCTTGTCAAAGCGAAGGGGAGCGAGAGATGGGGTAGTCCTGCCAAGGCGAGCCCGACTTCGACCTCTTCAGATTTTTCCGCTATAATCGCCGCCGTGAGAAAAAATTCTGAACGGCTCGCTGAGCTGTTGCTTGTGCTGGTGGTCCTCATTTGGGGAGCTAATTTCATCGTGATGAAAGCGGCTTTTCGTGAGCTTCCCCCTCTCGCATTTAATGCCGTGCGCATGACCGTCGCCGCGGCGCTGATGGGGGGCATCTGGCTGGTGCGCGAGCGCCAGAGAAAGATGCCTTGGTCTGATTGGCTCAAGCTAGCAGGAGTAGGACTGCTGGGCAACACGTGCTATCAAGTGCTCTTTGCGATCGGGCTGGACTTGACGACCTCGGCGATCTCGTCGCTGCTCATCGGGACGATCCCCATCTGGACCGCCCTGTTGGCGATGGCCCTCGGGTGGGAGAGGATCTCCACGCGGACGTGGGTGGGGATCGCTCTGGCGTTTGGAGGGGTCGTGCTCGTCACGCTGGGTAGCCCCCAGGGAAACTCCTCCACACAAGATCTCCTCGTGGGGAACCTGCTGACCCTTGGGGCAGCGATCTGCTGGGCAGGGTATACCGTGCTCTCCAAGAGATTATTGGAGAGGTACTCAGCTCTGCACGTCTCGGCTGTAGGGCTGTTACTGGGAGTTCCAGGTCTGTGGCCGTTCGCTCTGCCCGATCTGCTCTCGCTGAACTGGCGCGCTCTGCCGCTTTCTGTGTATGGGAGCATCATCTACACAAGTTGTCTCTCTATTGCTTTGGCGTATCTTATCTGGTCGTACAGCATTCAACAGCTTGGGGCCGCGCGCACAGCGATCTTTAACAACATCGTGCCTGTGGTGACGTTTGCTCTAGCTTTCGTTGTGCTGCACGAGCCGATCACCTGGCTCCAGCTGGTAGGAGGGGCGATCGTCTTAGGGGGTGTCTGGCAGACACAAAGCCCCTCTCCTGCCAAGCTTCGCCTGGACCGGACATCTTCGCCGGCCAATGGCCGGCGAAGGTGAACAGTCTATCTTATGGGTACATGCCGCGGGCTCGAGCGGCCTCGGCTACCCGCGCCACTGCCGTCATGAACGCCGCCGTGCGCATGTCCACCTTGTGCTTCAGATGCATCTCCAGCACGCGCTTGAATGCCTCCGTCATGAAGATCTTCAAGCGCTCATCCACGCGCTCGGCGTCCCAGAAATAGCGATAGCGATCCTGGACCCACTCAAAGTAGCTGACTGTCACCCCGCCGGAGTTCGCCAGAATATCAGGGAGGACGAAGATCCCCCGCTCATGCAAGATCGCGTCGGCCTCTTGAGTGGTCGGGCCGTTGGCCAGCTCGCAGATGAGCTTGGCTTTGATCTTGTGGGCGTTGCCCTCATGCAGCTGGTCCTCCAAGGCCGCCGGCGCCAAGATATTACACGGAAGCTCTAACAGCTCTTCGTTGGTGATCGTGTCTGCGCTCGTGAACCCCACGACCGTGCCCGTCTCACGCTTGAACGCCAGCACGGCTTTGTAGTCCAACCCCTTGGGGTTGTAGATGCCGCCCTTGGAGTCGCTGACGGCGATCACCTTGGCGCCGGCTTCTTGCATAAATTGGGCGTAATACGAGCCAGCGTTGCCAAAGCCCTGAATGGCGACCGTTGCCCCTTCGATCTTCATGTTGAGGTGTTTGAGGGCTTCGAGGGTGCAGAAGAAGCCGCCGCGGGCGGTAGCCGTCTCGCGCCCCAACGATCCTCCAAGCAAGATGGGCTTGCCCGTCACCAGCCCGGGCATGAACTCCCCATTGTGGTGCATACTGATCGTGTCCACGATCCAGGCCATCTCGCGGGAGCTTGTGTAGACATCCGGGGCGGGGATATCTATATCTGGGCCGATGATGGGCGCGATCTCCGCGGCATAGCGCCGCGTGAGCCGCTCCAGCTCCCCAACGGACATCTCCTTAGGGTTGCAGCGCACCCCGCCCTTGGCCCCGCTGAAGGGCAGCCCCGCCACCGCGCACTTCCAGTTCATCAAGATCGCCAGCGCTTCCACTTCTTCTAAAGTCGTGTCCGGGTGATACCGGATGCCGCCCTTGCCCGGCCCCAAGACCGGATGGCACTGCACTCGATACCCCTCAAAGTTGACAACCTGACCCTTGTCCATGCGCACCGGGAAGTTGACGATCAGCCGGCGCTTGGGATACCGCAAGAGCTCTATCAAGCCCTCTTCAAGCTTGAGCTTCTGCGCGGCCACGTCGAAGAAGTACCGCGCGGTCTTGAGCATCTTCAGCTCGCCTTGCCGTTTGGCCTCCACTGTTGCTGCCATAGATTAGACCTCCTTTGTCTGGTTCTCTTGAGCTAAGCGTTGTCCAACTTCGAGCGCGTATAAGTTCTGATCACGATACTTTGGGGGCGTGCGGAGTGCCACCGCCTTCTGGAGGTTCTCCCATGAGACCAGGTGCGCTAGAGCGTTGAGTGCCCCCAGCGCCACCATGTTCGTGACCAGCTTGTTGCCAACTTGTTCGACGGCTGCGCGCGATAACGGCAACTGCACCACGGTATTTCTCCCCTGAACGTTCACGTGAGTCGAGTCTACGACAATAAGAGCTTGGCTGTCCACTGCGGGGGAATATTTATCGAACGCATCTTGGGAGAGGCAGAGCAAGATATCGGGTTTGATCACTTGCGGGTAGGCGATCTTCTCCGTGGAGATGATCACGTCGGATTTGCTGGCTCCCAGGCGGGCTTCGGGGCCGTAGCTTTGGGCGACCGCGACGTTCTTGCCGTCGCGCATCGCCGCTTCGGCTAAGATAATCCCCGCGAGGACGAGCCCCTGCCCCCCTGCTCCTGTCAGCTGGATCTGTTTAGTGGCCATCTCGCATCTGCGCTATAAGTCTGTAATAGCTCTCCACAAACTCCGCTCGCTCCTCCCGATGGAGCTCTCCAATGACGATCTTGCCCGCGCGCTCCTCGGCGCTGAGAGAGTCCCACTCTTCAATGGGCACCGTCTGTTCTTTTAGATTATGCAACATTTCGTAGGGGTCGCGCAAGTCGTTGAGCCGTCCGTAATACGTCGGGCAGTGCGTGAGCACCTCGATCACGGAGAACCCTTTATGAGTGATCCCGCGCTTGATGAACTTCACCATGTCGGGAAAGTCGAAGCTGGTGGTGCGCGCCACGTAGGTCGCCCCTGCGGCTATGGCCACGCGCGCAATATCGAAAGGGGGCTCGAGATTTCCGTAGGGGCTGGTGGTGCTCTTCTTCTGCAGGGGGGTGGTGGGGGCGACCT
Source organism: Candidatus Acetothermia bacterium (assembly GCA_028275205.1). Lineage (GTDB taxonomy): Bacteria > Bipolaricaulota > Bipolaricaulia > RBG-16-55-9 > DRXL01 > JANXCC01. Next base: position 11,874 of record JAPWVB010000017.1, on the reverse strand, counting down.
GGCCGCCCGTCTGCCCGTAGATCGAGTTGTTATAGACGATCGCCGTGAGATCAATATTGCGGCGGCAGGCGTGGATAAAGTGATTGCCCCCGATGCCCATAGCATCCCCATCGCCCAGGGCGAGCACGACCGTCAGCTCGGGCCTGACAAGCTTCAGCCCGGTAGCGAAAACTACCGCTCGTCCATGAGTCGTGTGCATGGCATCGGTGTTGAAGAGAAACGCCGTGCGCCCTGAGCAGCCAATCCCCCCGATGACTACAGTTTTCTTGGGATCGAGCCCAAGCTCAGCCATCGCGCACGCGAGCGCGTGCGTGATCATCCCGTGCCCGCAGCCAGGACACCACACATGCGGCAATCTCTCCACACGCAAATACTCTCTATAGTCCATGGCTCACTCCTGCTCGAAGAAGAGCTTGCACGCGCTGACAAATCTCCTGAGGGGTGATGAGGTACCCGTCCACCCGACCCAGGTGCTCGACCGCGACCCGCCCCCGCACGGCGCGCTCGACCTCGCGCACCAATTGCCCCAAGTTGAGCTCTGGGACGAGCACATACTGGGCACGCTCGGTGCACGACCGAATGAGCTTATCTGAGAAGGGCCAGAGCGTCTTCAGATCGAGCCAGCCCACCGCGAGGCCCTGAGCGCGCAGCTGGTGCCCCGCGGCTTCTACAGCGCGGCTGGTGATGCCGTAGCTGATAATAATAATATCAGCGTCATCTACGAAATGCGCGCGGTAGAGAGCGAGCTGGTCCGCGCGGCTCTCGATTTTAGAGACGATGCGCTGGAGCTGCTCTGCGGCTTTTTGGCCTTGGGCAGGGAAGCCCCACTCATCATGGGCCATCCCCGTGACCATCAGCCGAGCCCCCTCGCCAAAGTTGACTATCATCTCATTCGAGAACGGCTTGAAGTCCTCAAGGCGCTCCGGACGACGACGCTCGACGACTTCGAGTTCTCCAGGTTCGGGCAAGATCACATTCTCCCGCAAGTGCGCCAAGACTTCGTCCAGGAGCAAGATCACCGGCACGCGATACTGTTCAGAGAGATTGAACGCGTGCACGGTCATCTCGAAGACCTCGCGCACCCAGGAGGCCGTCAGCACAATGACGGGGTGATCGCCGTGGGTGCCCCAGCGCGCTTGCATCACGTCTCCTTGGGCGGCTTTTGTGGGCTGGCCGGTGCTGGGGCTCCAGCGCTGCGCGTCCACGATTACACACGGGGTCTCAGTGATCGCTGCGTACCCGATAGATTCTTGCATGAGCGAGAACCCCGGCCCGCTCGTCGCGGTCATCGCCTTGGCGCCGCCCCACGACGCCCCGATCACCGCCGAGATCGAGGCGATCTCATCTTCCATCTGTAAGCAGATGCCGCCGACCTTGGGCATCTCCCTGGCCAAGTACTCCATGATCTCGCTGCTGGGAGTGATGGGATATCCCGCGAAGAAGCGACATCCCGCGTAGAGCGCGCCGCGCGCGCACGCTTCGTTCCCCTGGACAAGCTCCTGCGCTCTCATACGCATGACGGTTGTAATACTTTGACTTTATGGACGGAGATGGCGAAATCCGGACAGCGCTGCTCGCAGATGCCGCAGAAGATACACTGGGCGATCTCTTTTGCGTCCGCCTTGCCCTCGGCGTTGAGCACGAGCACTCCCTTGGGGCAGCTCTGGACACAAACGCCGCAGCCCTTGCAGCGTCGCGGCTCGATCTCTAAGAAGAACTCACCTTGCTCATAGCGCTTCATAGCGTTCACACTTTCTCAGAAGCTTCTCCCACTCTTCGTCAACTTGCTGTTGGATCTGGCGGAGCAACTCTCTGTTTTGGGGCTCAAACAGATGCGCGAAGCGCTTCTGTGGCCGCAGCCACTCGGTGATGGGGAGCTTCTCCTCGGGGATGTAATTTAAGACCCAGCGCCCCTCGATGATCTCATAGAGGGGCCAGTAACATGTCTCGACCGCGAGCCGCGCGATCTTGACGCTCTGATCGGTGGGGTGGCCCCAGCCGCGCGGGCAGGTCGAGAGCACATTGAGAAATGCCGGGCCATCGACAGCAGCGGCTTTGCGCGCCTTCCGCGCAAGATCGTACCAGTCGCTGATGGATGCCTGCGCCACATAGGGGATGTGATGGGCTGCCACGATCTCCGTGAGATCTTTTCTGCGCTGGGGCTTGCCAAAGCTTTTCTCGCCCACCGGGGCGGTGCTCGTCTGGGCGGCAAACGGCGTCGCGCCAGAACGCTGATTCCCCGTGTTCATATACGCTTCGTTGTCGTAGCAGACGTAGATGAATCTATGGCCGCGTTCGAGCGCTCCAGAGAGCGCTTGCAGCCCAATATCGTAGGTGCCGCCGTCGCCGCCAAACGCCACGAAGCGAATCTCTTGGGAGATCTTGCCCCGTCGCCGTAAGACCCTATAGGCCGTCTCGACCCCGCTGGCGACGGCGGCAGCGTTCTCGAACGCCACATGGATCCACGGAATATTCCATGCTGTCGTGGGGTACCGCGTCGTCGCCACTTCGAGACAGCCCGTGGCGTTGATGACGACCACAGGTTCTTCGATGGCATTTAAAATTGTACGCACGCAGATGGGAGCACCACACCCGGCACAGAGGGCGTGGGCCCCGGTGAAGCGCTTGTGCAGCTCCTCGCGGTGCGCGAGTTCTTTGGTGTTGGGCATAGGGATCACTCCCGCAGGCCTAAATATCGCAGCACAGTCGGATCCACCTCGTTCTGCATATCCGTCACGACGGATGCTAAGAGCTCCGGGGGCGTGTCGCGTCCGCCTAACCCATAGATATAGTTATAGAGCATGGGTCTCTTGGGAAGATAGCGCCCGAGCGCAGCCGAGATCTCTAGATAGAGCGGCCCCCAACTGCCCAGGGAGATCGCGCGATCTAAGACAGCTACGGCGCGCTTGCCCGCAAGCGCCTGCGCGATCTCGTGAGCGGGGAAGGGCCGGAAGACCCAGGGCCGCAATAGCCCGACTTTGACCCCTTTGCGCCGGAGGCGATCTATCGTGACTTTGGCCGTGCCCGCCGTCGAACTTAAAATCACCAAGACATACTCCGCATCGCTCAGCTTATACGCTTCAAAGAACCCGTGATACCGGCGCCCGGAGAGCGCCGCGAACTCCTCTTGCAGCTCGAGCCAGACCGAGCGAGCGGCGTCGAGGGCGTCCGCTTGCTGGCGCTTCAGCTCAAAGTAATAGTCAGGCAGCGCAAACGGCCCCTGCGTCGTCGGATGATCTACATCGAGGAGCGGGTAGAGCGGCTCGTATTCGCCGACAAATTCTTTGACGACCTCATCGGGGAGGAGGGCGACCGGCTCGGCTGAGTGCGTGATCGTAAATCCATCTTGCATCACCATCACTGGGACTAAGACGCGGTGATCCTCGGCGAGCCGCTGCGCGATGAGCATCAAGTCATACGCTTCTTGAGCGTTCTCCGCGAAGAGCTGCACGCACCCGGCGTCGCGAGCCATCATGCTATCAGAGTGATCACAGTGAATATTAATGGGCCCAGAGAGCGCGCGACTCCCCACCGCGATCACGATGGGACAGCGCATCGACGCCGCGATATAGACGATCTCCAACATTAGCGCCAGCCCTTGAGAACTCGTAGCAGTGATCACGCGCGATCCGGCGCACGAGGCCCCTACGGCGGCGCTCATGGCGCTGTGCTCGCTCTCCACATTGATAATCTCTGTATGGCACAACCCATCGGAGACAAACTGCGCGAACGTCTCGATGATCGGGGTCTGGGGCGTGATGGGATAGACGGGCACAACGTCAGGGTCGATTTGGCGCATGGCGTGCGCGGCGGCCTCCGCACCCGTTATGAGAGAGAGCTGCTGCTCTGCGGCTACACGCATACTTCCTCACCGGCTTTCGCAGGAGAGGACGTGGGCTTGCTCTTGGCCTCCTCGACCATCGTAATGGCCTGGGTGGGGCAGACTTGCGAGCAGATCCCACATCCCTTGCAGTGATCGTAGCTGAATCCGCGCATCTGCAAGCGCTCTACCACAATCGTCGCTTCGGGGCAGTGCGCCCAACACAAGAGACAATTCACGCAGAGCTTCTCATTAAAAGAGGGCTTCTTGCCAGAGCGCCAGCCCCCCGTCTGCACCAAATGGGGCGTAGCTCCGCCGGGAATGACCCCACCAATGGGTAACTCTTGATAGCGCTTCATGCTGTTGCCTCCAAGGTCTCCAAGCTCTCGGTCAGCGCGGTAAAGCCCGCGCGCAGCGCCGCCAGGTTCGTCGCCAAGGCCTTCTCGCCGAAGGCTTGGGCAAGCTCGGCTTCAAGGTCCTCCAGGGAGATGTTCCCCAAGAGGCGCGCCAACGCCCCAAGCATCACGACATTAGAGAAGCGCGCGCCGACTGATCGGGCGAGCGCCTCCGCGTCGAGCGTGATGATCTTTCCGGGAAACCCCGTCAGCGCACGGATCTCTTCGGGCGTCTGCGTCGTGTTGACGAGCAAGATCCCGTGGCGCTTCAGCCCTTCGGTGACCCGGGCCTCCTTGGCACAGAGCAACGTCGGGTCGAGCACAACGACGATATCGGGCTCGTAGATGCTGCAGTGCAGGCGAATCTCTTTGGTATCGATGCGATTGAACGCTTTCACGGGGGCACCGCTGCGCTCCGGGCCGTATTCTGGGAAAGCTTGGGCATAGTGTCCGTGGCGTAGGGCTGCTCCAGCTAAGAGCTGCGAGACGGTCTTCGCCCCTTGGCCGCCGCGCCCGTGCCAGCGAATCTCGATCATAGCACGTCACCCCTTTGCGAGGAACTTGGCAATCCCTTGGGCAGCGAGCTTCCCATGACGCACGGCTTCGACGACGGTCGCGCCGCCGTTGATGCAGTCGCCGCCGGCAAAGTACTTCTCGCGATTTGTCTGGAAGTTCTCGTTCACTGTGACGAGCCCGCCCTCGGTCTCCAAGCCCAGCGCCTTCCAGAGCTCGACGCGCTTCTCTTGCCCAATCGCTTTGATGACGGTGTCGACTTCAAGCGTGAACTCGGTGCCAGGGACGGGCTCAGGAGCTGGACGACCAGATTTGTCTGGTGCTCCTAATCGCATATGAATACATTCGATCTTGCGGACCTTGCCGTTGCCGAGCAAGCGCACTGGGGCGGTCAAGAAGTAGAAGTGCACCCCTTCTCTGCGAGCGGCCTTGACCTCATGCTTGAACGCCGGCATCTGCTCCTCCGTGCGCCGATAGAGCACCATGACGTTGGTCGCGCCCAGGCGCACGGCCTCGCGCGCCACGTCAATCGCTGTATTGCCGCCCCCAATGACAGCAACTATAGGGCCGATCTTGGGCGGGCGCCCGCTCTTGATCTGCTCCACAAATTCTAGGGAATCCCACACTCCGTGCAGGTCTTCCCCCGGGATGCGCGCGCTCGCATCCGCGCCCAGGCCCACCCCAAGGAAGATCGCCTGATGGCGGCGCTCCAGCTCCTCAAACGAGATATCTTTGCCCACCGTCACCCCATAGTGAATCTTGACGCCCAAGCGCTCGATCATCGCGACTTCTGCGGGGAGCGGATCTTTCAACTGCTTGTAGGGGGCAATCGCCGAGGTGATCAGACCTCCGGGCTCAGGCCGGCTCTCGTAGACCACGACGTCGTAGCCCATCTTGGCGAGTTCTGCCGCACAAGCCAACCCTGCCGGCCCCGCGCCAATAACCCCGACGCTCTGGGGCTTCCACGCTGGACGGGCAAAGAAATTGAGCTGGCGCGCGAGCGCCACGTCCGTGGCATAGCGCTGCAGGCGCCCGATGGAGACGGCGCGGCGCCCTTCTTTAGTGAGCACACACGCACCCTCGCACAGCTCTTCGACGGGGCAGACGCGCGCGCAGCTGCCTCCTAAGATATTCGCTTCGAAGATGAGCTTGGCGGCCTCTTCGGGGCGGCCCTCGCGGATCGCTCGGATGAATTGGGGCACAGGGACGCGCGCCGGACAGGCAGCCGTACACGGCGCGGGCGCATACGGGCCTCCACACTCGAGACAGCGATCGGCCTCAAGAACCGCTCTCGCGCTATCAAGCGGGGGATGGATCTCTTGGTAGATTGCGGGTATTGTCTCTTGCCGTGGGCTGAGTGCGACGCTCATAGAGCCCCCCTTTCATTCTCACTTCGAGTCTATCTTACGGGGCTTGAGTCGCCAAAGCCATGATTTCTGTCACAGCTGTTATTGATCATTATCAAAAAAATGGAGAGGCGCCAAACGAGAACGGGACGGCCTGGGGGGGCCGTCCCGCGGGAAAGGGGGTTCCCGACCTGACGAAAGCTCGCCAGGTCGCTTCCAGGGATGAGGTAGGGATGAGAGCGCCCTCAACGCCCCTGGAAGATAAACTACGCGCTTCTCCCTTTACGAATCCACTCGTAGCTCACCCAGCCGCCGATCACAAACGCCACCAAGAGCAAGAGGAAGACCATCTCTTGCCCATTGAGCTGATACGACTGCTGGGCTGCGCTCAGCTGGCTCATCAGCATGCGTGCCATCATGAGCCCCCTTACGAATACTCCGTAAGCTTTTTATTATAGATCATTTGATGGGGCAAAGTCAAGCTCGCAATAACTCTGATTTCTTGCGCCTTCTAGCGCCAGAGGTTCTGCTCGTCGCTGGGGCCAACGGAGATCATCGTGATGGGGATCCCCAGCTCATCTTCGATCAGGCGCACGTACTGTTGAGCAGCTCGAGGAAGCTCGGAGAACTCGCGGCAGTCGGAGAGCGGCTCATGCCAGCCGGGCAGCTTCTCATAGACCGGCTCACACTCTTGGAGGATCTCGCAGACGGTGGGGAAATCATGGAGCACTCGACCGTGATAGCGATAGCTTGTGGCTACAGGGATCTCATCGAAGCCCGTGAGCACGTCGAGCTTCGTGAGGGCGAGCTCAGTGAAGCCATTGACCATAGCGGCATAGCGCAGCGCGACGAGGTCGAGCCAGCCGCAGCGGCGCGGCCGCCCGGTGGTCGTGCCAAACTCTTGCCCCGCGGCGCGCAGGCGATCCCCGGCGCTCCCGAGAGCTTCCGTGGGGAATGGCCCAAGCCCCACTCGCGTCGTATACGCCTTGGCGACACCGATCACCCGCGAGATCTTCTGCGGAGGCACCCCGGCCCCAGAGCCGATCCCGCCGATCGTCGGCGTTGACGATGTGACATACGGATACGTCCCCAGATCGAGATCGAGCAAGGTCGCTTGAGCTCCTTCAAAGATTATATATTTGTTCTGATCCAGAGCGTCGTTGAGCAGGCGCACTGTATCCACGATGCGATCCCGAAAGCCCTCAGCGAGCCGCAAGATTTCGTGGGCGAGCTCCTGGGCCCGCAGACGCTGCAATTCAGGATGATCGGGCCAAATGCGCTGATAGCGCTCCAAGACCGCCGCGAGTTTTTCGGTGAATCTCTGTGGGAAGAGCAGATCAGACATTCTCAATCCGATGCGCGCGGCCTTATCGCGATAGGCCGGACCGATCCCCTTGGCCGTCGTGTCCAGAGCACTCTGAGAACCCTCAAGCCTTTCAACGATCGGGTGGTACGGCAGGAGCAGATGGGCGTTGGAGCTGATATAGATTTCGGGTTCGCTGCCGCGCAGCTCCTTGAGGGCTTCTAATTCCGCGACGAGCGCATACGGATCGATGACCATGCCGTGGGCCAAGACCGCGGCACAGCCCTCATGGAGCGCCCCGGCGGGGATCAAGTGAAACTTAAATTCTTGAGCTTCTGTCTCACCGCCGTTGGCGCCGACGCCGACTACGGTGGGGACACGGCTGGTCACGACGCGATGGCCGGCGTTGGTGCCGCCGTTGAAGCGCACGCAATAGTCCGCATCGCGCGCGAGCAGATGGACCAACTTCCCCTTACCTTCGTCGCCCCACTGGGCCCCAAGGACAGCTACCGCGGGCATAGGGTCACTTCCTCAGTAGCGAGTTCGCGCACGCTCTCTCCCGTGCGCACCACAAGTTTACCCGATTGTGAGAGTCCCAGCACCTCGGCAGCGATCTCCCCACTACTCGTTCTGACGAGAACGCGCGGCGGCAGCACCGAGAGCTCTTGCCATCGCTGACGGACAAACTCAAAGCCCTCGGAGAGAAATCGCTCATAGTCGTGGGCTATAGCTGCGAGGGCTCTGTCAAGAAATTCTTCTAAGGGGACAGGGTGACCTAGCTCACGGGCTAATGAAGTCGGTGGAACGCGCGCCTCTGCGGGAAGCTCGTTATTGACGTTGATGCCGATCCCAGCGACAAGCCAGTCGATCTGGGCAGCGTTTGTGCTGAGTTCGATCAGGATGCCGCCCAGCTTTTGATACCTCACGCCGGCCTGCGGCCACCCCTCTCCGTTGACGGAGAGGGGATGGGGGTGAGGTACATACAGATCATTGGGCCACTTGACGCCCACGGGAACTCCCCAGCCCTCTCTGAGCGCGCGCGCGAGCGAGACGGCGATCAGAATAGCGATACATCCCGCTTGCTCTGCTGGGATTGGGGGCCTGAGCAAGAGCGAGAACCAGGCACCGCCCTTGGGCGACAGCCACCTCCGCCCGAACCGTCCCCGGCCTGCTGTTTGTTCCCTTGCGATGACAACGGTGCCTTCAGGCGCGCCTCCACAGGCGAGCCCTTTCAGCAGGTCGTTGGTTGAGCTCAGGGAATCAAAGAGAAAGAGCTGGTATGTCATCTGTTACGGCGCTCTGCGCTCTTGATTCACTTTATGCCGCACAAGGAGGGCTAGGACAAAGGCAGCAGCAACAGCTCCTACAATCATCACGACGAGCGGCCACATGCTTTACTCCTTCGGGTGCATAACAGATCAGTGAAAGCGCCTGAGCCCCACTCGTGCTCTGCGTCCATTGACGTCGAGCTCCTTGATGAACTCGACCCCCTCGAACGAGCTGTTGCGTTGCAGGGTCACGGCGAGCGTCTCTTCTTGGATGTACGCGGCGAACTGCTCGATCGCCGCAAGCACTTCGGGATCAGCTTCGTACAAAAGCTCGATGCGATCGGAGACTTCAAAGCCCGCCTCCTTGCGGCACTCTTGCACCAATCTGACGAACTCGCGCGCCAGACCCTCTTGACGCAGGGCGTCGTCAAGGCGGGTATCCACCAAAACTCTCACGTCTTCTTCGCTCCCTTCGACGAACCCCTGGCATGGCTGCAAGACGACTCGCACATGTGTGCCTTCAGGAAGCTCGATCTCCTGGCTTTCGACAGACAGACGGAGCTTCTTCTGAGCTTGGAGTTCTTGGGCGAGCTGCACGCGCTTGTCGTGATCAGCCTTGTTCAGCTCTTCTACCAAAACGATAACTTTAGGAGCCAAGCCGCGCAGCTCCTTCCCCAAGGCAGACTTTTCGTACTCAAGCTTGGGGGTGTAGAACGCAAAGAGCTGCTCTGCGCTCAGCCATTGGATCTTCTTGACGTTGAGCTCTTGACGGATGAGCTGTTGGTACTCCTCCTCCAAGGGAGGCCCGTCGCTTGTGATGGCCGCGAGGGCGAGCGGTTGGCGCACCTTGATCTGCGCCTTGTTGCGCGCTTGTAAACCCGCGGTTACAATCTGGCGTACGCACTTCATATCATCTTCAAGATTAGGGTCGCGCAGCTGCTCGTCTACTTGGGGCCAATCGCACAGATGGACGCTCTCGGGCATCTGCTCGGTCCTGAGATTCTGATAGATCGCCTCTGCTAAGAACGGCACAAACGGCGCTAAGAGCTTTGTCAGAGCCAATAAGACTTCGTAGAGCGTCGCGAACGCCGCGGTCTTATCGGCAGTCCATTGGTTGCCCCAAAATCGCGCGCGCGAGTTTCGCACGTACCAATTGCTCAGGTCGTCCACGAACGCCGCGATGGCCTGCGTGGCAGCAACGGGATCGTACTCGTCTAACGCCTTCGTCGTCTCGCTGATAGTGTGCTGCAGTCGAGAGAGAATCCATCTATCAAGCAAGCTTCGCCAGACTTCGTCTGGACTGTGCGCCTTGCCGCCTTTGGCGGCAAGATGAACGGTCCAGGTGAAGCCTGGGTCGAAGCGATCGATGCTGGCGTAGAGCGAGAAGAAGTTGTAGACGTTGCGCACGGTTTCCAAGACCCCGCGCGTCTCGACGATGTCTTTAGGATCGAGCCGGCGGTCTCGCCACGGGGCGCTGCCCGCGTAGAAGAACCAGCGCACCGCATCCGCGCCATAGACGTTGACCACGTCCCAAGGATCGAGCACGTTGCCCAAGCTCTTGGACATCTTCTTGCCCGCTTCGTCCAAGCCCATCCCCGTGACCACCACGTGCTTATACGGGTGGGGATAGGGCTTCTCTTCGTACAGCAGCGTGCTGGTCACCAAGAGCGAATAGAACCAGCCACGCGTCTGATCGATCCCCTCGGCGATGAAGTCCGCCGGGAACTGCTCCTCAAAGAGCTCGTGGTTTTCGAAGGGGTAGTGCCACTGGGCCGTGTGCATCATCCCCGAATCGAACCAACAGTCAATCACATAGGGGACGCGGCGCATCGTGCCCCCACAAGAACACTGTAAGAGTATCTCATCGATCCAGGGACGATGAAATTCGACAGAGCGAGCTCTCTCTTTCTCGAGGGCGAGTTCGACGAGCTCTTGTCGGCTCCCCACACAGTGCTCGCGCCCGCACTCTTGGCAGACCCACAGCGGCAATGGCGTCCCCCAGTAGCGGTCGCGCGAGAGCGCCCAATCCTTCATAGTCTCCAAGAAATTGCCAAAGCGCCCATCTCGGAAGTGCTCCGGATGCCAATGAATATGCTTGTTGTTCTCGATGATCTCTTTTTGCTTCGCGGTCGTCTTGATGAAGTACGAATCGAGAGCGTAGTAGAGCAGAGGGGTCTTGCAGCGCCAGCAGAACGGGTACTCGTGCTCGTACTTCCCAGCTCTATAGAGCAAGCCGCGCGCCTGCAGATCTTTGATAATGACGGCGTCGGCGTCCTTGACGAATTTCCCTGAAGCCAAGGGGAATTCCTTGGTGAACTTCCCCTCAAGATCGACGGGGTTGACGAAGGGCAGCTTTTCGGCTTGACCAACTTGATAGTCTTCTTCCCCGAACGCCGGGGCGATGTGCACGATCCCTGTGCCCTCTTCTAGAGAGACGAACTCCGCCGCGACGACGCGGTAGGCGTTCGGATCGTCGCTCAGTCTGTACGCGGGCTCGTAGCGCCAGCCGACAAGCTCGGCCCCGCGGAGAGTATCTATAATCTGAGGGTGATGCTCCCCCAGCACGGGCTCGACCAACCTCTCGGCAAGAATGAATATATCCTGGCCGACCTCGACTATGGCATATCTATAGTCGGGATGGACCGCCAAGGCGACGTTGCTGGGCACGGTCCACGGCGTCGTCGTCCAGACGAGGAAGTAGGACCTCTCCCCCAGCTCCTCCCCTAAAGAGGGAGGGGCTGGGGGGTTAGGTTGCACTCTCAGTTTGAAGAATATAGATGGATCTTTCACAGTCTCGTAGCCCTGCGCGACTTCGTGGGAGCTCAAGGGGGTACCGCAGCGGGGACAGTAGGGCAGCACCTTGTGCCCTTTGTAGAGCAATCCCTTCTCCCAAATCTTCTTCAGCGCCCACCAGACGGACTCAATATATTCGTTCGTATACGTGATATACGCGTTCCGCTGGTCGTACCAGAAGCCCATCCTGGGGTCGAACCGCTCCCATTCGCCCTTAAACTTCCAGACGTTCTCCTTGCATTTCTTGACGAAGCTTTCGACCCCGAAGGCCTCGATCTCGCGCTTGCTGTTGAGCCCAAGCTCCCTCTCGACTTTCAGCTCCACCGGGAGTCCGTGGGTATCCCAGCCGCCCTTCTTGATGACGTGATACCCTTGCATCAATTTATATCTTGGGAAGAGATCTTTATAAACCCGGGGGATAAGATGCCCAAAATGG
>JAPWVB010000095.1 GCA_028275205.1 Candidatus Acetothermia bacterium | reverse complement strand
CTTCATCAATGTCTCGGCGTGGATCGCCTCGTCGCGAGCGACTTGCTGAGAGATTTGAGCCGCTGAGCCGGAGAGGGCGCTTGATCTTTCGCGCAGATAATTTTTGACTTCGCTCGCCTCGTCAACGATGCGCAAGCGCAACACAGTCCGTGCGCCGCCGCGTCGTGCCATCCACCCCAACAGACGCGCTCGCCACCCAGGCCGAAATTCTCCTACAGAAACCCCATGCTCAGCCAAGAGCTGCGCGAACTTCTGTTGGTGCTGCAGCTCGACGTCGGCGAGCTGCAGATAAACTGAGCGGCGTCTGGGGTCGGGCTCGACGTCAGCCAAGATTTTGTACAGATACGCGGACTCGCCTTCGTCCTGCCAGTGTTCGAGTAAACGTTTCGGCGTCATAGGGCATCACTTAAGGGCAGTAAGATCAATATGTTCTCTCACGAGCTGTTCGAGTAGAGCTATCTTATCGAGTGCATCCTTGGTGAGCAAGGGCTCGATGGCTTCGATGCGTTTCGCTGTATCATACGTATCGTAAGGGACAAGCAAGAGCGGGATATTGCGCTCCGACGCGCGCGAGATGATATTCGCTGGAGGCACGATGTTGTTGGTGAGCACAACCCCGGAAGTATTGCTCTCCAACGCGGCGAGGATCATATCGCTGCGATCACCGCTGGTAATGATGAGTTTGTTCTCTTGGGCGAAGCCAGGGTGGCGCATGGCCGCCTGAGCAGACATCGCCCCAATGAAGATCTGTTTGACGACGCGCCGCAGCCCACCCTCCCCGGCGATCACCTTTGCAAAGAGATTCTCAGCGAGATGCCCAATCTCCAACGTCGTCAACTCCGCCCGATGGGGGATGACCCCAAGCACCTTGATCCCCAGGGCGGTGATCTCCCCAAGATGGGCGCCCTTGAAATCCTCAACGGCGGGGATCTTGTTGATGATCACGCCGCAGAGCTCGAGGTGCTCTCGCTCCATCTGTCTTCGCACAAAGAAGATATCGTCGAGAATTGTCCCTTCGTCGCCGGAGGCGACAAATATCACAGGGGCTTGGAGATACTGAGCGAGCGCGAGCACATCTAAGTACACTGAAACCCCATAGCTGAAGTCTCGCCCGCCTTCGATGAAGAGCATCTCTTTTCCGGGCTCAACGTGCGAGACCGACTCGAGCAGCCGCTCGCGCATCCCGTGAGCATCGTACATATAGCGCAGCTTGGCATGGTCGAAGCCGATGCTTAAGTCCTCGGGATTGTCGGTGAGCCCGAAGATATTGGTCATCAACGCTGCATCGTAGTCCCAGAGGCGCTTCTTCCGATAGAGCAGCCGGTCGCCGAAGGGCTTCAGATACCCTACGCGCTTGCCCAACGTTTTGGCGAGCCCCACGATCACGCTCGTCTTGCCCGCGCTCTTGCGCATCGAAGCGATAATAAATCTCTTCATGGCTCTTGCCCTCCTTGAACCAAGAGAACCCGCGCATCCACAGCCATCCCCCCTTGCCCGTGTTCATAGACTATCAACGGGTTGATCTCGATGTCCGCGACGTTCTTACACGCTTGAAGCAGCGCACCGACACGCACCATGACGTCCACGATCGTCTCTATATCGCGCTTCTCTTCCCCTCGCACCCCCAATAGCACCGGATAGGACTTGAGCTCCTTGAGCATATCGAAGGCCTCTTGGCGGCTGATGGGCAGTGCTCGAAATGAGACATCCTTCATCACTTCGACGTAGATACCCCCAAGGCCGACCATCAGAATCGGGCCAAACGACGGATCGCGACGAGCCCCAATGATGATCTGCACCCCTGGGGGCACTTGCTGAGAGACTTCGATGCCGTCTATGAGAGCCTCTGGTTTATGGGTTCTGCAATTGTGCAAGATCGCCCCATAGGCGTCCATGACTTCTTGAGCATTGTCCAAATCCAGGGCCACGCCGCCAATGTCGCTCTTGTGCAGAATATCGCGAGAGACGACTTTCAAGACGACGGGATAGCCGATCTCTTGGGCGTAGCGTACAGTATCGTCGAGCGTTCGCGCGATAGCGCTCTTGGGCACAGGGATTCCTGCGAGGCGCAGGAGCTGCTGGGCTTCCTGAGCAAGCAGGAAGGAACGCCCCTGCTGGCGAGCACTCTCGAAGACTTTCATAAGAGAACGTTCCTCAAACGATATGGGTTCAATCGCGGGCTCAGGCCTGGAACGATACCGATAGTGCTGATAAAGAGCCCCAAGGCACGAGACGGCTTCGGTGACATCTGGGAAGATCGGGATGCCTTGATGTCGGAGCTTCTGTGTGAGCTGTTCAACTTTCTCTCCTCCGAGCGCGGAGAATACTATAGGCTTTTGGGCTTGTTGGAACGCGCGGAAGTTCCGTTCGATCATCGGCGCAAACGACGCCGCGTCGAAGAGCGCGGTCTCACAAGAGAGAGCAAGCACAGAATGAATAGACTCGCTGTGTCGCGCGGCTTCCAGCGCACGATCGTAGTGATCTGCGGTCGCTTGCCCTGTGAGATCTATAGGGTTCTTCGTCGAGCCAAATTCCGGGGTCATGGGTGCAAAGATCTTCTCTAAGATCTGGAGGTCATCGTAGAGAGTGACGGAATATCTTTCGCACGCATCAGTAGCGATGACACCGATGCCCCCGCCGTTGGTGATGATGACGGTCTCTTCTCCTCGAGGGAGCACTGACGTCGCTAAGAACTTAGACCAATTGAAGGCTTCTTGAATGCTTTCGGCGCATAAGACGCCGCACTGCCTCATAATAGCATCGAAGACTTCTGCGGCGCCAGCGAGCGCCCCAGTGTGCGAGGCGGCGGCGACGGCCCCGCGCTTGGAGCGCCCCGCTTTGATGACGACGATAGGCTTCTCTCTAGAAGCACGCTTGAGCGTGCGCACAAGGCGTTCGCCATCCTTGACCCCTTCGATATATATCAAAATGACGCGCGTCTGCGGATGGGGAACGAGATACTCTAAAAGATCCGTCTCGTCTATATCGGATTTGTTCCCGACAGAGACGATAGCAGAGAGCCCCATCTTCTCGGCCGCAGCCTTGCCGATCATCGCGACCCCCAAAGCGCCGCTCTGGGTGACGATAGCGACGTTACCCTTGGGAATCTCTCTCGGACCAAAAGTAGCATTGAGCGAGGGAGTAACAGAATAGAGTCCGAAGATATTTGGCCCAAGGACGCGCATCCCGTGCTCGCGCGCGTAGGCGACGATCTTGCGCTCTTCTTCTAAGTTGCCGATCTCGGAGAACCCCGACGAGATAATAAGCACAAACTTAACGCGATGAGCCGCGCACTGCTGCACCGTCTCAAAGACGGCTTTGGCAGGCACGACGATGAGCGCTACGTCAATTTCTTCAGGAATATCTCTTATAGTTGGGGCAACGGCGAGCCCAAGGATCTCCCCGCCCTTGGGGTTGACGGGATAGACCTTCCCCGTATAGCCGTTAGCGACGATATTCTGCACAATCTTGTAACCGATCTTGTTGGGGTCATGCGACGCCCCGATCACGGCAACCGTCCGTGGTTCAAAGAGAAACTGTATATCTGGAGTGCTCATGATTCGCGGAAGGTCATCTTCAGTTCATAGACACCTTCGGATCGGCGCTTCTCGATGTCGAACCCCATCTTCTCAAAGAGATGGAGCATCGGGCGGTTCTCCTCCAAGACTTCCGCAGTGAAGCCGTGGAGACCTTGGCGCTTGGCCAGATACGTGAGATACGCGAGCAGCTCGGTGCCGATGCCCTTACCCTGATAGTCGTCGCGCACGACGAACGCGACCTCGGCAGTATTGGTGCGCTCATCAATCGCATATTGCCCAACGCCTACGACCTCCTCCACGCCCTCCTCTTTTTGGATTGTTGCTAGAATCACTAACTCTTTTGTGTAGTCAATGACGACGAACTCCTGGAGGCGTTCGTGAGGCATGTCCTTGCGCATCGAGATGAACCGTCTATAGAGACTCGTGTCAGAAAGCGCGTAGAAGAAATCTTTCAAAAGATGCTCATCGCTGATCTTGACAGGGCGCAGGAGGATTTCGAGGCCACTCTTGGT